>NZ_JAVJRX010000036.1:0-199667 GCF_040219735.1 Coleofasciculus sp. G1-WW12-02
GTGGGTCACACGGGAACTCTCCAGGAATACTGGATAAACGCTTCAGGACAGTTAGCCCTCTGGTGTATTGATGAGAGTCAATACTTTAAGGCTTCTGGATGAATGAAGAATCCCCCGTGTTTTCAACCGGGGGAGTGTCAACGGAAGATGGCTATCATTTGTGAGCTAGATTGAAAGGAGAATCTGAATTTTAAAATAACCTGATGAAGAAACCAGTCGTCCTGAGTGCTATTGTGTTACTGATTGCCGGATGGGGGATAACGCCACCCTCTCCCTCTGTCAATGCTCAAACACCATTAGTTGCTCCCCAAACCCTTCCCGATGCAACCGAAAGTGCGGCTGAAGCGAAATCAACGATAGTCTTACTTGATCCAGGCGCTCAACCCCGGCAAATTTTGCGGTTTAAACCCGCCGCCAATACCAAGCAAACCACAGTCCTGACGATGAATATGGACATGACGGGGACGGTAGATGGTCAGGTGATGCCTAATATCAATATGCCTGCTATACAGATGACCATTGAGTCAGAGGTGACTCAGGTTGAGGCGAATGGGGATGCTCAGATTAAAGTGACTTACACTGATGTGGATGTGGTTTCGGATAAAACCGCTCCGCCGGAACTGATTCGGACTCTGCGATCGCAACTGCAACCCCTCCAGGATTTAACGATTACCTTTGTGATCGATCAGCAGGGAATCACCAAAGATGTAAACGTATCTGTACCCGAGGATCTTGATCCCAACCTCGAACAACTTCTACAGCAAATGTTGGGTTCTTTAGAGCAATTATCAGCGGTACCTTTTCCCGAAGAAGCCGTAGGAGTGGGAGCAACGTGGCAAGTATCTAGCGCTGTACCCGTTTCCGAGTTGCCATTGGATCAGATCCAAGTCTTATATGAGGTGGAAGATATTGAGGATGATCAGGTCACGCTAAAGATGAGTATGCAACAGCAATCTCAAGAATCGAGCCAGATGGATCTTCCTGGAGCGCCTCCCGGTGTGAATTTTAAGGTTCAGTCTTTTGCCACGCAAAGCGCTGGAACAATGACTATCGGGTTTGATCGGATCATGCCTCTTAATGGAATGATGTCTACACTTTCTAACATGGAATTTTTGCTTACGGCACCTGAGAGTGAGCAAGAAACGCTGATGCGGATGACTTCGTCTGTGCAAATAATGATGGATTCTTTATAAGATCTACTTATTCGTTAGACATCAAAAGCCTGTACCAGAGAAAGAGCTAAATATAATTGGAGATTTAATCCAAAATCCCACAACCCAAAGTTGTGGGATAAATTGATTATAGAGTCAATTAAACAGAATGCTTTAGTTTTGATAGAATTTACCCTCGATATGATCTAACTTTTCCTCAATTTCAAAATGGTTGAGTTGTTCCCAAGCATCCGCGATCGCGAGAATTTCGCCAATCACGGAATGAGCATTTTGAGAGGGTAAAATATCAGACAGTTGCCAACTACCTTGGTCGAAAACCGTATCCTCCAACATGATAATATTGTGTTCAAGTTCTCTTCTAGCCTCTTGGAGTAATTGACTGAGGCGTTTGGCATTGCGTTTTTTGGCTTTGAGTTGTTGACGAGTAAATAACATAGTGATTTAGAGTGAGTCGATTACGACTCGTCGATAAGGGGTCAAACTGTCCCTAAAAGGGGTCAGTATTTATAATTTTCTTAGAGTGTGCCAGTTGATCAGGATGATTTCTAGGGGAGATGGGGGAGTCTGTTCCAGACGTGCCATGGCAAGTCTGGGAGCAGAGGAAGCAGGGGATATAGGGGCGGGTTTTACAGATAACTTATGGCAACAACTGATAACTTACATAAACCCGCCCTTCTGGGGGAGCAGGGGAGACAACTTACATAGCTTGCTTCTCGATGAAAGCGAGTATGACAAATGACGAATGACAAATGACAGTCTTGATATCATAGAGTTAGTAAAGTTGGAAACCCCTTTGGATAAAAGTATTGACAAATAAAATAATGTGTGCTAAAAGTTCTAAGAACGTACCAATGTTCAAGACATCCGACTCACGAACAAAACGCGGCAGATTATTTCTCTATAAAAGCGATAATTTCACAATTCATCATTCAGATTAATGCCAGGGTTATTAAGTTTAGATAGAATTGTTAAAAATTTGGAAACCCACGACAATTCAACACGGATTAAAAAGTTAATGGTTTATACCTGCCAAAATCAGTGGGAAAACGAGCTAGCAATTCTGAACCAGTATGAATTCTCCGATTTAATCCAACAACTTCGCGCCTCGCATTTCAGTCTAGATCAGCTTCGTTCAACGCTTTATAGCTTTGCTGAAACGTTGAACCGCCAAGCGGAATATTTACTAGTGGCTGATACGATTATTCATCAATTAGAACCTCTCTATAGTGAACCCGACGAGTTAACTCAAGTCGTAGCCGCAAAATCCCAGCCTAAAGCTTCAAGTCAGCCGCCATGGATTGTCTCAGAAATCGCCAGGGAACTAGAAGAAGATAATAATATCCTACGGCTCAAAAAACTCATGGTTTATGTCTGCAAAAATCGGTGGGAAACAGAGTCCCAGATTCTAGATCAATTGAACTTGGCAGATTTAATTCAAGACCTAAGAGAATCTTACCCTAGCATCGAAAAACTGAGTGCAGCACTCAAGCAGCAAGTGCAAACGCTCAACCGACAGGCGGAATATATTGTCGTGGCAAAAACGATTTTAAAGGCGCTGCAAAAACTCTATACTGATGATTCAGAAATCACCACTGTCAAATCAGCTAAAGCGGTGCGATCGCAGCCGCCAGCGCCACCACCGACAAAATTGTCCCCACAAGTCAATACGGGGACGCGAAAACGGGAAGATAAAGACAACCAGAGAGAATTTTCTAATCCCCAATCCCCAATCTCCAATCCTCAATTTCCACTTGTTAAAGGTCAGGAAATCCCACAAAACGCCACTCAGGATTTAAGTTCACAAACATACCCTTATGATCCCTTTGATTTACGTCTGAATGTAATGAAATATACGACTCCATTGCGGGCAAAATTATTAATTTTTTCGGCACTCTATCGCCCCGTTCAGAAAACGCAACATGATTGGTTATTAATGAAAACCAAGCCCTTAGATGATTTGTTGTATGAATTGTTTTCTAATTGTCCCACACTTGAGGAACTCGAAACTAAGCTTTATCATACAGTACAAGCCCTTGAGGACTCCGATGAAAACACTCAAGCCGCTGGCGCGATCGTGCAATCAATGAAACTATTCTATGAACGTTAAGGAACTCCTACAGCGCTATGAAGCGGGAGAAACGAAGTTTAGTGGTGTCAGTCTCAGTGGGGTCAATTTGTTTGGGGCGGACTTAATTGGTATTGTTCTCAGTGGTGCTGATTTACATGGCGCTACGCTAATTTTTGCCTACCTGAGTCGCGCTAATTTAAGGAAAGCAAATTTAGTGGGGACGCGGTTAAGTGGCGCGAATTTAAATCAGGCTTGGCTGAGTGGTGTTAATTTAAGTAATGCCGATTTACATGGGGCAAGTTTACAAAGTGCTGACTTAAGAAGCGCCAATCTGACATTAGCCAGTTTGCTCGATGCAAATTTAATGGATGCTGATTTGCGGGGGGCAAATTTAAGTGGGGCGGATTTAACCGGGGCGTGTTTGCGCGGGGCTAATTTGCGAGAAGAGAAGCGTATGTATACCGCTAAGCTGCGGGGGGCAATCTTGCAGAACGTCGATTTACAAGGGGCAGATTTACGGGGAGCAGATTTGTTGAAAGTTAACTTAAGTGGTGCCAATTTAAGGGAAACAAATTTGCGGGAAGCTGATTTGCGGGGGGCAGATTTGAGTGGCGCCAATTTGAGTTCGGCATTTTTGACAGAAGTGAATTTGATGGGGGCGAATTTGCGCGGCACTATTCTGAAGAATGTCAGATTAGAACGGGCGATTTTGACTGAAGCAGATTTAACCGGAGTGAATTTACAGGGCGCTGTGATGCCAGATGTAAAGTTGAGTAAAGCCCAAGTGAGTCGGGGAAATCTGAGTTTTGCGCGATTGAATCGGGCGGATTTGAGTCGGACAAATTTACGGGAAGCGAATTTGAGTGAGTCGGATTTGATTGAGGCATATTTGGCAAGAACAAACCTAATGGGGGCTAATTTGAGCAATGCTAATCTGACACGGGCAGAATTGAGTACTACTAATTTAATGGGGGCAAATTTGCAGGGGGCGACAATGCCTGATGGTAGGATTCATGAGTGATATCAGCTCCATTCTTACTTGAGCTTTGACGCGGAAATTTATTTCCTGGCGTACTGAGTTGGCGACACTTTGCTTAAGTCAGTGACATTCAAGTTAAGATGGAGACAGCACCTGTTTTTAGGTCATCGCGATCGCCTATGATAACTACAGAACAAGTTCGCTGGACTGTTGGTGATTTAGAACTCTTTCCAGAAGACGGAAAACGTTATGAAATCATTGATGGAGAACTGACTGTGACGAGAGCGCCTCATTGGAAGCATCAGGAGGTTACCGGCAATGTGTATGCTCAGTTACAGACTTGGTCGCGTCAGACAGGTTTAGGTAGAGCCGCGATCGCTCCTGGTATTATCTTCTCAACAACCGATAGCGTCATCCCTGATGTAGTTTGGGCAAGTAATCAGCAATTAGAGGAATGCTTAGATGAGTCTGGACACTTAACCGCTGCGCCTGAGTTGGTTGTTGAGGTGCTATCTAAAGGGAGTAAAGATAGACAACGGGATTTAGAGTTAAAGCTCAAACTTTATTCCACCCAGGGAGTGCACGAATATTGGATTCTAGATCGCCAGAAGCAAGAGATTAAAGTTTATCGGCGCGAACAGGCGATGCTGAAGCTAGTAGTAACATTGTTTGCTCAAGATGTACTTACAACTCCGCTTCTGCCTGGGTTTAGCTGTATAGTGGGAGAACTCTTTAACTAGGGCTTGCTGAATAAGTTGTGGGTGAAGGGAGCGGGGGAAGCAGGGGGAGCAGGGGGAGCAATGATACATTTTCCCTGATAGCGGTGCAAGGGTATGAAAGGGTTTTACCCTATTTCCTTGAAGATGATCCAATGTCTATGCTACTCAAAGCCTTGATAGATAAGGGTTTTGCAGTTGTGCAGCAAGCCCTAACTAATTTTTCAGAAATCGGACTAAGAAAATCGTTTTGAATTATACACAAAATCAAAAATACCGGATTTAAAATTATCGGCGGGTTCATTGCCAGTAATGGTCAGTAATTTGGGTTGACCTTGCTTCAGTTCAATTGTTCTAATTTCACAGCCTTCTTCTTTTAAATCCTCGATATACCCTGATTGGTAAAGTTTGGCTTGTTTGCCACTGCCAAAAGGTCCAAAGTAGTAGGTGCAGTGGGGGTTATCTGTGACAATTTTCAGCCACCACGCCAAACCCAAGCGTTCTAAGGAAGCAAGAAATGTATTTTGCTGTTTTTTCCAAAAACCAGTCATCTTTTTTGGTAAGTCCGTTACTGGATCTGTTGACACCCTGCTCGTCATGGATGACATTCCTCAATGTTGCTATAGGTACCCTAGAGGTTTGGAGTTTTCAAACTTTAACATTATCAATGTCTATAACGCAATGTCTTCTATCTAAAGAATGAGTATTGACTTAAGTTATCCTGTAACGCTGAATACAAATATTATTTTAGACAGGCAAAAATCCCGCACCCAATTTGTGTTTTGGTAGCACGGGATACATTTTACCTGAAGTTACGCGATCGCACGCCCGACAAAACTAATCGATTAGCTAGGTTTAGTTCTGGGATCGATAGCCGCTAGCAAATCGGCAAGTTCACTGGCGTGATCTTCTTCATCTTCCAGAATGCTTTCGACTATATGACGAGTTGTGGGATCAGCATGACCAAAAAAGCCGACTAACTTGCGATAAACTTCAATCGCAATCCGC
The DNA here is from genome assembly GCF_040219735.1 of Coleofasciculus sp. G1-WW12-02. Classification (NCBI taxonomy): domain Bacteria; kingdom Bacillati; phylum Cyanobacteriota; class Cyanophyceae; order Coleofasciculales; family Coleofasciculaceae; genus Coleofasciculus; species Coleofasciculus sp. G1-WW12-02. Next base: position 5,944 of record NZ_JAVJRX010000036.1, read on the forward strand.
TCGGCGACTAAATCTTCTTTAATCAATTGAGTCAACTCAATATTTGCACCCGTGCTACCGTACTCAGTCGATGAGCGCTCCATGATTGTCGCTGGATTAAAATCGGGATCACCCCCAAGCTGGTCAATACGCTCGGCGAGCATCATCGTATGTTCTTGTTCTTGCTCGGCGTGTTCAGCAAACTCCGCCGCAACTTGAGGATAGTTAATTCCCTTAGCAATAACCTGATGGTGACGGTAGCGCATTACACATAAAATTTCTGTGGCTAGCGCTTCGTTGAGGAACTGACAAGCTTGTTCGCGGTCTAGGGGATAATCTTCAGTAACGGCTCCCTCTTCAATAGATTGACGCGCCTGCTGGCGAATCTGATCGATATCATAAAGTTTATTGTTTGTTTGTGTGGCTGTCATAGGTGTTCATCCTTCTCATTATCAAGGGGTACTCCCCAATTCACCAACGACTTTTTGTTGGCTCTCGGAGCTAATTGAGTGACCCAAATCTTTACTAAACTTAACTTTAAACAAAGAGCCGGAGAAGCGCTTCTGTCCTAGGGGAGAGTTATCGGAGGAAGCCGCTTCTGCTTGCGTTCGATTGGGCAATACGGCAATCAGATAAGACATAATCCAAGAGGTGTTAGCAAACATTTGCCATGTTTCCCCATTCAAAGGGATAGATCTCAATCAGTTCACGCAGTCGATACTGTTGATAATTTTTCGGTGAACTTAAGCGGGCTTTATTAATGGTCTGAATAAGTTGATCACGGGAAAAAGGTTTACTGAGGTGAGCAGTAGCCCCTTGCTTCATTCCCCAAATTCTGTCAATTTCATGATTTTTAGCCGAACAAATAACAATAGGAATGTCCTGAGTATCCGGATGCTTTTTTAACTGACGACACACCTCAAATCCATTCATTTCTGGCATTATTAAATCAGTGACAATGACATGGGGTTGATAAAATACTGCCTTGTTCAGCGCTTCTTTCGGATTGGTTAGATTGATAATCCTATGATCGCTATCGCGCAGGTAAAGATTCATCAATGCTAACTGAGAGAGACTATCCTCAATCAATAAAATCTTACTCATGGGGAGATTATCCAAAAAACTAAATGGGCGAAAAATCAATAAAAATAGGAAGTTTTCTTAGAGATATATCAACTACTAGGATATCTTTACTTTTTGTAAAGAAAATCCGTTAATTCACTGAATGCTCCTACGCAGAATGGCTGATTTAAAGAAAAATGAATCGGTATATATGCTTATCGTTTTGACAAAATTGGGGTTAGAATGATGCATTCAGGAGGACAGGAAAAACTTGCCAATGGAGTTCCCAGAAGGGAGGATAGTAGTAAGACTATGTCCATCACCGACTTTTCCGTAAATTTAGTTAGGAGGTCTGGTTTTCCTCCGGAACCCATACACAGTATGGACGAGGTATCCAGCAGCAAATTAAGATGACAGACATCTCTGGTGCATCAACTCATCTGCAACACCATCGACAGCAGTTTCCGGCTTTAGCCAACAAAGCTTATTTCAACTTTGGCGGTCAAGGGACTCTCCCCTCAAGGTCGTTAACCGCGATTCAACAGGCTTATGAGTATACTCAGCATCATGGACCGTTTTCCGGTAAGGTCAATGAGTGGCGGGTGGAACAAACGCAGCAAACTCGAGACGCGATCGCGTCTGAGTTGAGAACGCCTCCAGAAACTATTACCCTCACCGAAAACGTGACCGCAGGCTGTAATATTGCTTTCTGGGGAATAGACTGGCAAGTTGGCGATCGCATCCTGCTCACGGATTGTGAACATCCCGGTATTGTGGCGACAGCCCAAGAGATTGGACGGCGATTTGGTGTAGAGGTGTCCACCTGTCCAATTATGGCGACGCTGAATCAAGGTGATCCCACCGCCGTGATTCAACAACACCTGACACCCCGTACCCGGTTAGTCGTTCTCAGTCATATCCTCTGGAATACGGGTCAAGTTTTGCCCTTAAAGGACATTGTGGAAACCTGTCGTGATGCAGTGACTGAAAACGCCCCGATCAGAATTTTAGTCGATGCGGCTCAATCCGTCGGTTCCTTACCTTTAAATTTAAGCGAACTTGGCGTAGACTTTTATGCATTTACGGGTCATAAATGGTGGTGTGGACCAGCTGGGGTTGGGGGTTTGTACGTGCGCCCTGATGTTTTAGAACACCTGCATCCCACGTTTATTGGTTGGCGTGGTATTGTCATAGACAAAACGGGTAAACCCATCGGTTGGAAACCTGATGGAGAGCGCTTTGAAGTCGCTACCTCCGCCTATCCTCTCTACGTCGGACTTCGAGAGGCGATCGCGACTCATCAGCAATGGGGAACGGATCAAAGCCGCTACGAAGAAATTTGTCAGCGCAGTCAGTATCTTTGGCAACGTTTATCTGAGTTAAACTCGGTTCGTTGCTTATTGACCTCTCCCCCCCAAGCCGGTCTAGTTTCCTTTGTCTTAACTAATAGCACACCTTCTTCCCAACTCGTCCAACAATTGGACCAAAAGGGTTTCCTGCTTCGCACGCTTCGTGATCCCGACTGCATTCGCGCCTGTGTTCATTACTTTACAGACTATGAGGAAATTGACCAGTTAGTGGACGCGATCGCTAGTTAATTTAAGTGATCAATAGAACACCATTCCCGCAACGGCAAATGACCAATGACAAATGACAAAACTATTCTGTTGACTTTTGTCGCACACCTTGCACAATCCGCGATAGTTCACTCTTTTCGTCAACAGTAATCCGACTCGGAGAACCACTGATGATTCGCTCGTAATTGCGGAATGAATCCTTAATTTCTGCCCCACCTTTGCTAATTGTGTACTCCCGGATTCCGGTATCGTGCCAAGATCCACGCATTTTAAACACATTAATTGCCCGGGACATTTGACCCCTAATTTCTACGTATTGCAGCATTAAAATTGTATCGGTAATCGTAGAAATATGGGAATCTGTAATCGAATTAGATCCCATAAATTGGTCAGTTGTATTTGTAAAAAAGCCCGTAATTTCTTCTTGCTTGGCGTAACCAGTCACCCCAATCACGAACTGACGGAACGCATTATTGCTTACTCCCCGCGCTAACGCCGAAAGCGAATCAATGGCAATGCGAGACGGTTTGAACTCCTGGATTTGGGATTGAATAATTTGCAAGTGATCTTCTAATCCGGCTGATTCGGGGTAAGAACAAAGAATTTTCAATAATCCTTTTTCCTCCATTTCCTCAAAATCGATTCCCCAGGATAAACCGTTTCGCGTGAGCTGCGCTCTGGATTCTTCGTAGGCGAAAAGTATCGCCCGTTCCTCATTTAAACAAGCGTCCTGAATAAATTTACTGACTAATAAGGTTTTTCCAGTTCCTGTGGCTCCCGTTGCCAAGATAATGGAATCTTTAAAGAAGCCACCGCCACACATTTCATCCAGGGTTTTAATTCCGGATGATACCCGCACATTGGACGAACGCTGCGTCAATTGCATGGCGCCTAAGGGGAAGATGTTAAATCCTTGATTAGTTAAGGTAAAGGGATATTCCCCTTTCATGTGGGTTGTACCCCGTAGCTTGAGAATTTCAATGGTGCGGCGTCGGCGTTCTCCTTCCAAAACATTGCGAATAATTACCACATTATCGGAGACAAACTCTTCCACGCCAAACCGCGCAACCGGTCCATATTCTTCAATGCGCTCTGTAGTCATGACTGTCGTCACTCCAATTTGCTTGAGGCGAGCGACTAAGCGAAAAATTTCTCGCCGCACAACTGAAGCGGCATCGTATTGTTGAAATATGGCGGTGATGGAATCAACGGAAACGCGCTTGGCTTTGTACTTGCGAATTGCGTATTGAATCCGCTCGATTAAAGCAGATAAATCAAAGTTACCCACAACTTCTTGTCCTTCTGGATCAGGAGAGGCGTCCAGAATAAAAAGTTTGCCGTCATCAATTAGCTTTTGCAGATTCCAGCCTAAGCTATGGGAATTTTTAATAATATCGTTGGGAGATTCTTCAAAGGTAACAAAGACACCCGGATCATCGAATTGAGTGATCCCGTTATAGAGGAACTGAACCGCGAACAATGTTTTGCCAGTACCAGAGGTACCACTAACCAGTGTGGTTCGACCCACGGGTAACCCCCCATGGCTGATATCATCGAACCCTTCAATCATCGTCCGGATTTTATGGATTCCTGCTGTGGTAAATTCCTCGGGTCTTTGCTCATCTAGATTAAATGGACTCATATTTTTTCGTCAAATTTAAAGATATAACTAAAATCACCGTAATCTGAGAATAGATCTCGGAGTCGCTATTATGCCATAAAATCTGAACGTTACCTAAAAATCAATCTCTCCATCGCGAATTTCTTCATAAAGCAGATCCAATCCGATTAAAACTTTTTCGCGATCGGACAGATCCCCAATAATTTTTCGCACTGGAGGGGGTAAGACTTTCGCTAGGGTTGGAGTTGCCAAAATTTTATCTTCCTCAGCAAGTTGAGGACTTTTGAGAACATCAATTACTTTCAGGGCGTAAACCCCTTGAAATTCCTGTTCTAGGATATTTTTAAGTGTTTTCAATGCTGTAACTGAGTGGGGAGTATTCCCAGCCACGTAAAGCTTAAGGACATAAGTTTTTTTTAAGGGACTCATAGGGTTAGCCATTAGGAATCAGCGAAGGATAGTTGCAACTTTAAAAGTAACCCGAAATAAATTCGTTCACCATTCACCTGGATGGGTCGTAAGCTAATTGCCAATGCCAAGATTATAGCGGTTCTCACTCTTGATGAAATACAAGCATCTGTTTTTTTGTTCGTGCTACTCCTTTACTCCAAGCACGCTCCATGCGTCATGGTTCATTGCCTGGTGAAGTTGCCATGAACGAGGAGCCTGAGACTGTATTCCATGAAACCAATAATTTCTACCTCTCTCAATTATAACTCTCTCGGAATCGAGCGACGATACATTTCACCTAAATGGGCAATCACATCGATCAGCGTTAGGCGATAGTCTGTGAGAATATCTTCACTGCGACCCTCTAGCTTGAGTTGTTGAGAAAAATCATCCATTAAATCCATGTGAATTTCTACAATTCTAGAAACGGATATGTCGGCAAAAAATGCTTCATTGACAAAATTATCAATTAACTGGTTAATCGTGGTATCTTGACTGAAGTACATTAAAACAATCTGACGATAATCCCTCTTAAGTTGTTCGATCAGCTTGATTCTTTCATTTTGCGGTAAATAGCGAAAGAAAAACTGAGGATTTCGTTTATAGTACACACCGAGATAGCCCAGTCGCTCTTTGAGTTTCTCAGATAACCGATACTGCTGTTTCATTAAAGAACCCCGATGATTTTCCTCGGCTTTGTGATCCGCATTAGCCAGAAGATCGGGCAAGTTGCAGTTCGGAGACAGAGAAAGAAACTGGGTAATTGCCTGTTCTATTAAATGTTCTATCTCAGAGAGTTGGATAGTATCGAGTCGGACTTCAGCGGCGTGAAACAGATAATGCACCTCCCCTGGTGTAAAATGAACGGTTGTCTGAATCGGGTTGGGCTGACCATTTGTGACAACAACAGGATTGTTATCTTTTGATTCTTTGGGTAAAATCACCAGAGGAAGGAGGGTTCCTTGTTCGTACAACTGATTAATAACGGGTGGTAAGGATTCATCTTCTTGCAGCACTAAACAATCGATGTGCTGCTGTTTTTGTTCAACGAACTCCAGGAACTCAGCCTCTGAGTTCGCGATCGATAACAGATAGCGATCGCCACTTAAAACCTGGCTCAGTGACTGCGCCAGGGCTGGGGAACGAACAAAAATACCAATCGACAGTTGAGGATGCAAAACGATAGAACTTTAATAGACAATACAGTTGAAAAACAACCTTACCCATTGCCGAGTTAAATCACTCGACTGTAAAGTATTTTAACAAAATTTTTATAAACTTAATTAACATTGCGTTAAATACTCTAAGAATTGTAAGTAATTGTAAGCACTTTGCCCTTTCCCCCCCCCATCCAGAGCAATAATTGAACTAGAGCTGTGGTTGTGTTGGTCAGCGTCAGAGTTTCTGACGCTACTCGGCTTATGGGTAACTTAATATACATTGATAACCTGCGACCCAGCCGCTTCCCTTGATTTGAGCTAGATTGGTCATATCCATGTCAACTCCCAGTTTAAAAGAATGTGCTGCTCCGGTTCCGATTTGTTCACAAACCACTGATCTGACTGCCTTACTGGAAATTTTTCACGCATCAGGGAGTGACTCGATTGTTGTAGTCAGTGAGCAGCAATATCCCCTGGGAGTCGTGAATCTGCGACAGATTATTCCCCATCTCCTAACCGGAGGGAGGTCAGCAGCAACTCTAGGAGAAAGAGCAACTGAAGATGTCTCTCAACCGCTCTCGGAACTGGAACCCTCTGTAATTGAACCCCTAGCGATTCTACCAGCATCGTTGACAATCAGCCAATTCTGGACTATTCTACCTGACTTAGACGGGGGAACACTAGACACACCACTCGATACATCCAACATTCCCGACCCTAAAGGTTCTAGACAATGGGCATTAGTCGAACCCAATGGCAGATTTTTGGGACTGCTCAATAGCTGGCAATTATTGCAATTCTTAGCGCCTAAATCCCAGACTGAGGATGTAGAGACGTTGCCTGCAACGTCTCTACGTCAGGGCGGGTTTAGCACAAACATTGCCATCAATAGCCAAAAGAAAGTTCATTCACCCGCCCCTACAACCCATTCCCTTGATAGTCGCGAAGGGTTCCCCAATCCCCAATCCCCCCTAATCCAACTACTCGAACAACTACCACTACCCCTGAGTTTACAAACTGCAACCGGGCAAGTCTTGTCAGAAAATCTGGCTTGGCGTCAGCAGATAGGACTATCCTGGAAACATCCAACTGGGATAGAGTCAACGTCGGTTGAATCACCATCTAATGTAGGCGTCCTCAGTCATAACCCTCAGTCCGAGTCAACCCGCTACTGTGCCAATTGGCAGACAAATCCTCAGGTGACAGAACCATTAACTGTAGCCGATCCCAAGCCCACCCCAATGGAACTCAACAATCGGGAGAAACCAGTGGCTTGGGGCGTTGGTTATGAACCTCAGCCAATATTCACCTCCCCTAGAGCGATAGGTTTTGACTGTGGAGGCGAAGGCACCCGTCCCATGGCAACCCATGCTCAACATCCAGAACTTGAGTCTACAGCGACATCCCCATATCCTCAAGACTCACGAATGGATAGGGAAATGCGAGAAACCACAACAATCCAGGATCGCCAGTTTTCGTTGACAAAAATGCCTCTATCCCCATCGTTGTTTCCAGAATTGGCAACGGAGAACTGGAAAAATGCACCATGGAAAGACTCACCATGGCAGGTTTCTACACAATCAGACACAGCCAACTCCCCGATCCCAGAAAATACTCTCAATCCCCCTAATTCACAGCTTTGGTTAGTCATGGCGCAAGACACGACAGAGCAGCAGCAAGTCGCTCAAGAACTGACTGCCAAAAATGCAGATTTAGTCCAACTCAACCGCCTGAAAGATGAGTTTTTAGCCTGTATTAGCCACGAACTCAAGACACCACTCACTGCCGTTTTAGGATTATCAACTCTGCTCAAAGATCAATCCTTGGGAGAACTCAATCAACGTCAAGCTCGTTATGCTCGGTTAATTTATCAGAATGGGCGTCAACTGATGGCGGTGGTCAATGATATTCTGGATCTAACGCGCATGGAAACAGGTCAGCTCGAACTGACCTTAGAGCCAGTGCAGATTCAAAGCGTGTGCGATCGCGCCTATAAACAAGCGCTCCAAGTCTACTCAGACAAAGATCAAACCCAAGAAGGCACAACACCTGACATCTCCTTTGTTTTAGAGATTGAACCCGGACTAGAAACCATCATTGCCGATGAACTGCGGCTGCGGCAAATGCTGACGCACCTGCTATCCAATGCGCTCAAATTTACCGACAGCCAAAACACCGTGGGTTTAAAGGTTAACAATCAAGATGGTTGGATAGCCTTTACCATCTGGGACACAGGAATTGGCATTCCCGAAGACAAGCAGCACTTGATTTTCCAGAAATTCCAGCAATTAGAAGAACCGCTCACTCGTCGATTTGAGGGGACAGGTTTAGGATTAGTCTTAACCCAACGCTTGGCTCGTTTACATGGGGGAGATATCTCGTTTATATCTAAAAGCGGTAACGGTAGCGAGTTTACCCTGCTCCTTCCCCCCTGTCCACCTTCTGGCAGGGATTTGGCAGAGACTGAGGACTGGGGACAGGCGAACGCAAACTTCCCATTTTCCAATCGTAATCGTTTAGTGTTAATTGTAGAAACTGTACCCCGCTATCTAGAAAGCGTGACGGTGCAGCTCAAACAGCTAGGCTATTGGGTGGTCAATGCTCGCTCAGGTCCAGAAGCACTCTCAAAAGCTCGTAGCTTACAACCAAGCATCATCTTGCTCAATCCCCTCCTCCCGCAAGTTTCGGGTTGGGATGTACTGACATTGCTCAAGTCTGATCCGCAAACTTGTCATATTCCTATCTTAGTCACAGCGACCCAAGCTGAAAAAGAACAGGCTTATAAAAATAAGGCGGATGGCTTCTTAAGTTTACCGGTTCAAGGGGAAGCATTGGCGAAAAGCCTGACTCGCTTGGGTAAACACCAGCGTTCCCCCAATCAGGTACTAACGTTGCTTTATCTGAGTGCTGGGTTAGTCGAGGTTCCCCTGGAATCGTCAAAACTAATTTCTCAGTTAACTGATGCACTAAGTTGCCAACATTCAGACTTGAAATACCGCATATTGGAAGCCGATGATTTAGAACAGGCAGAATTATTGGCGCGGGTTTGGCATCCGGATATCGTTTTGCTTGATGGGGCTGGGATTAACGATCCCCCAGGTTACTTTAAAACCTATTTGTTATATCCCACATTAGCGGATCTACCCATGATTACTCTGGATCATCAAACCACAGAAGCTGCCAATCAAGCGATGGGACTTTCTGTCTATCCCTGTTTAGCACCAGATAACCCACAGAAAATTACCACACTCCTGCAAGTGATTCAAATTGCGGCTGGAGTGAGTCGCAAGTCTAGCATTCTTATCTTTGATCTGTGCGACACTCAAGGAGTTAGTCCCAAATATCACGCCTTCAACACGAATCCCGTCACACCTTACACACCTTGGCTACGGGCATTGATTCAATATCTCCAAGCTGCTGGATTTAGAAGCCTATTCTCCCACTGTTGGTCAGATGTCTGCCATCAACTTCAACAACAAATGGTTGATGTATTGCTGATTCGGATCAAAGATATCGAGAATGATTCGGGCGTGGTTCAAGGATTAAGGGATCTGAGTCAGCTACCGAATCGACCCCCGATTCTTTTGCTGGATCATCGATTGCCCGATTCTTCTGTCAATGTTGGAGTCTCTGAGTCGGATCAGATAACGACGGAATTCGAGTCGCAATTACAAAGCGTTGCGACTAAAATTTTGCCCGGACGTTCCTATTCTATGAGTCAATTGTTAGAAGAAATTTATCAGGTTCTCGGCTAGGGCAAAGTGTTCTAAGCTTTCAGTATTTAGATTAGGATACCTAAATTCCCCAAAGGGAATAGGGAACAGGTAATATCCAATTTAAATGCACATCAGTTTAGTAAATATCAAGTAACAATCAGCGATTAACGATCAACAATTAATTTAGTCTGAATCCCTAGATAAGAGTGGCTGCCAATTCTGACCTCTAAATTTGACGCTCTGTCGAAATAGACGAGAGTCGCGGTAATCATCGCAAGTCCGATGAGGATGACGCCAATATCATTTTTTTCCATGGTAGTATGCCTTCATTGCTGATATCTTCAACAATAGACGGCTGACTCCATCCGGAGAAAATACACAGGGCAAGTTGCTGAATTGACTAGGGCATAAGGGTTTAACTTAACCAAGATTGGGGAACCGTTAGCTTTGGGGAGTGGACAATTTCTCAGCTAGCACTGCTTCCCCTGCTCCCTCTGCTTCCCCTGCTTTTAGCGCTTAAGTAGACACCAATGCTGTAAAACCCGCCCCTACACGCCTGTTCCCTCGCTTCAATGTAAATCTTCTTCCCAAATCCCGATATAGATTCGTCCCTCTTGTTGGCGTTCAATCACGCCTTCAAGATAATCTAGCCGAAAGGAAAACTGCTGAGATTGACGTTGCCACACTTGTTCTAATCCCTGTTGGATTTGCTGGTTAAGCTTGCACCCTAACATTCCATTCAATGTCAATATTACCGTCTGAGAATCAACTTCAGCCGTAAAGGAGGCTTCGGTTTGTCGAATTCGTCGAGAATTTCGGTCAAACAGAAAACCTAAACTGATCTGATCAGGTATTAATTCATAGAATACAGCACGAGTATTGGGCCAATAACCCCGTGCGGTTCCGGTGGGATCGCCTAATAGACGCATTACATCTTCTTTGGTAATTCCTGGCTGAAAGGCGGGAATGCCAACGCCTGTTGGGGCTTCTCGACACCGAGTTTCAATCATGTCTCCTAGAGGAGGTGGAAAGACATTGATGGATTCTAAGGGAAAGGTAGAAGGCTTTGAGGCAAGTCGGGAACTTAGTTGTAACCGCGTCAGTGGTGAAAAAAATTGATTGGATAGCACGATGGTAAAAATCCCGGCTATCAGGAAATTTGTAATGATGACTATTCCCATGACTATTTTATTAAAATTTGGAGGGCATGTATAGCACCGCAGATAATCGGTTTTTGCTACCTCATTTTTGGCAATTAAAAGGTTATAATAGGATTGGATTTATACTCAAAAATGGCGCATTTTTTAGGACTATCCAAACATTACGCCTTAAATAATTTGGTTAGAAAACTGTCGCTCGTTTTTTAGGAGTAAATCATTTTTCTTGTCATCCCACCATCAATGACAAAATTCGCACCCGTCATAAATGTGGCTGGGGAAGACGCTAAATAAACGGCGAATGCGGCAATGTCTTCTGGTTTGCCCACTCTACCCGCTGGATGTTGTTGATGATCCTGGGGGGTTAATTGGAGTTGATGTCTGGTTGAGGGTTTTTGCCATTCGCTGACGTCTATCCATCCCGGACTAATGGAATTGACTCGAATATCAGGACCGAGGCTAATTGCGAGGGCATGAGTTAAGGCGACGATTCCGCCTTTAGCCGCCGCATAAGCTTCTGTATTCGGTTCAGACATGAATGCACGGGTCGAAGCTATATTAATAATTATGCCTTGGTTTTGCCTGAGATAGGGAACAGTATGTTTGGCACAAAGAAATGCCCCGGTTAGATTAGTCGCCAGCTTGTGATTCCAATCGTCTAAACTGAGTTCTGTGATTGGGGGATTTTCGGGATTGGCAATTGCCGCATTATTGACCAAGACATCGATTCTGCCCCATTGGTTGTGGATGGCTTGAATCGCCTGTTTGACGGAATCTTCATTGGAAATATCCGTCTGAATAAATTGAATTGAACCAAGGGGTTGAAACTCGGCGGCTGTAGCTGTTCCCGCTTCTGGATCAATTTCTGCGATCGCGACGTTCATTCCCTGTTCTAAGAAGGCTTTCGCGATCGCCTTGCCAATCCCTTGTCCGCCTCCTGTAACAATAGCGACTTTCCGGTGCAAGCTCATCGGTTATTATCCCCCTAATCTAATCGTTATGAGTGAGCCGCACGTTGTTCTTTAAGATAGGCAAACACTGACTTATCGCCAATGTCAGGAGGAATCGGCTGGATTGCCTTACGCACCGCAAAGACCAAAAATAGCACCGTCCAAAGTCCTAAAAGCACCTGTTCCCCGGTAGCGGGTAACATATTAACTAAATGTCCCAGTAATAAGACGGGTACTAAGGGAGTCAGCAACTTAGTTTCAAAGCGGTTAAAACAAAATGCTTCTTTGAAATAAATCCCAGTTAACGCCACAAACACAAAACCAATCCCGAAGAGGGTAACGGGTTGGTTATACACGAAAAGGGCAAGGGGTTCGCTACTCTGGATGGCGAATACGACAGCCGCAATCGTGCCAATCCCCCAAAACAATTGTAGGAGTCGGTGTAGGGGGGCTAAATAGATATGAATCGTTGCCAGACTCACGCCTAGCGCCACACAGAATAAGCCATACAGGGGAGTGAGGGCGGTTAAAACGGTGGGATTATCCGGTTCCCATAAGACTAACCCACTAGCGATCGCAAAGCTCAATGCCGCGATTATCAGGCTACTGCGGTATACAATAACCCCTACGCGATCGCTGTCGGTAATCGTAAATTCGCCAAATTGACCCTGGTAAACCTCAGAGTCCCATTGTTGCTGTAGTACCATTTTATCTCCTCTCTATACCACGAGGGGGCTGGGAAAGCCCTGACTGTAGAGACGTTCCATGCAACGTCTCTACACCACACCTCCCTCATCTCCCAGCCAATACCCTCTGTCTTTATACAATTTAACCTTTGATTTCAGTGGCGACACTCACGTCTACCCTCTTCCCTAAATCTAACTGCAACTCGGATTGAGCGCTACCGCCATTCACAGCAATTTCTACCCAACCGTGACTCCCAATGAGGGCGATGAGTTCTCCTAGGGGGCGATCGCTATAGGTTTGACCCCTGGGGATCTGGCGTTGGTTGACGGTGACTGACCAAGTTTTTCCCCTCACGTCAGCGGCGGGAATATTGGTGATCAGGTTCCCGAAATGGTCAATATACTGGATAGAACCCGTGATCCCCGTCGCGGTTTTGGTCAGTTCCGGGATCGGCAATTGTACCAGAGTGCTAGGTTCGATGACTGATCCCAACTCGTCTAAGGGAACACCACTGGCAAGATGTGCGCCAACGGGGGCAAATATATCTCGACCATGGAATGTTTTACTAGGGGTGGGGGTGCGCCAGAAGTCTGGGTTAGTGAGTTCAACAGCAAAAACAATCGTACTTTTGGTTAAGATACCGCTAAATAATCCATTATCAGGTCCGACTAGGAAAGCATTATCCACTTGTAGCGCGATCGCACGGCGCTGGCTGCCTACACCGGGATCAACCACCGCCACATGAATGGTGCGATCGGGAAAATAGGGATAAGCGTTCATCAGATTAAATCGGGCGGCGGCGATGTTTTGCCGAGGTATCTCGTGGGTGAGATCGATGATCGTCAGGGCTGGGTTAATTTGGGCGATGACGCCTTTCATGACTCCCACGTAGACATCGTTAATGCCAAAGTCGCTTAATAGGGTGATGATTGGGGTTTGAGACATGATGAATCTAAATGAATTAAGTTAACTGGGCGGTTGAAACCACAGCTACACAAACAAAACCCGCCTGCGCGGGTTTCCACACCCCTAGTTTTTCTCTCTTTCCTTGTCAAGCGGACAAAAGTTTCGTTTGGTTCCACGATTTCCTTTTCAACAGGGCTTAAGTTGACACGGATGAAGGCTTGCGCCCGCACATAAGTACCTCATCTATTATTCCTTCCAAGCGCAGGAAATGCACTCGTCCCGATGCTTCCCCTGCAACAATTGTTATTCCATCGGGCGCAATAGCACAGCAGGTTAACTCACTCTCCCCAATGAAATTAGCAATTACCTCTCGACGTTCCAAATCCCAGATAGTGAGAATGTGGTCAGATGAACTAGATATCACGCACGTATTTAGCCAGAATCGCACTTTTACCGATACCGGGTTCGCCTTCAATAATAAAATAACCGCTAGGCTGACTGGTCAGAAATTCCTCTATCGCCTGAAACACAAATTCACGCCCAACAAACCCGGCTGTCTTCTCCTCAATTAATGATTGAAAGGAGTGACGCACAGGATATCAAGGTTTATAAATCTTGCCCACCCTACATAAAATCAACTTAATCAAAGAACCCGCGCAGGCGGGTGCAAGTTTGTGTAGCTGCGGTTTCTAACCGCCAAGCTTTTCCCGATACGTTGGGTTTCGTTCCTCAACCCAACCTACTCTCGTTGACATGCACTCACTCCAGCGCCTGCTTCACCCGTTGATACTCTGTAATTGCCAAAGAAACCAACTGTTCTGCTTCACCTATTGTACCCGCCCGTCCCAATGCTTCTAATTGTTGACAAAGCTGGGCAAGATTCTGCACTCCTAATGCCTGACTGCTGGACTTGAGACTGTGAGCTGTATGATACAGTAAATCAGCATCTCCTTGCTTAAGGGCATCGTGAATGGAGTCTAATAATTCCGGCGCTTCTTGTAAGTAACAATTAATCACTTCGCTAAGTTCATCCCCTGCCATTTCTTGCAAGTTTTCCATCACGTCTGGATCAATAACAGGCTGTTCCGTCGGCTGTTCTGTTGTCGGCGGTTGACATTGACTCAATGCCTGTTTTAAAACATCAACATGAATCGGTTTACTCATATAGTCATCCATACCCGCCGCTAAACAGGCTTCGCGATCGCCTTGCATCGCATTAGCTGTCATGGCAATAATCCGGGGACGCGAAAATACGGGAAATTCTTGACAAATCTGCTGGGTTGCGGTTAATCCATCCATTTCTGGCATCTGTACATCCATGAGTACCACATTGTAGGGTTGACGGCGCAACGCTTGTAAGACTTCTAACCCATTGGCAACAATATCTGCTCGATATCCTAATCGCTTCAGCATATTAATCGCCACTTTTTGGTTCACCACATTGTCTTCTGCTAAGAGAATTTTCAAGGGAAATTTTTGGGCAAAAGTGGGGTCATATTTGGATGAATGGGAACGAGTTTTCCGGGGTGAATGTTCCTCCTGCGTCAGAATATTGACTAAGATATTGTACAACTGAGACTGTTTAATCGGTTTATGTAAATATCCCGCGATCGCAGGGCTTGAATTTGTTAACTGGGTGTCAGGCTGTGTCTCGACTTGCCCGATCAATCCCAGCATGACTATGGGTAAGTTTTGGCAATGGGGATGCTGACGAATTTGGGTGATTAAACTCCAATTTTCCATCTGGAGAATCTGGGATGCCAAAATCGCTATATCAAAGCGTTTTCTCTGTTGTAACCAGGCTAAGGCTTCTGTTGTCGAGGCGGTAGCTTCTACTTGTATGCCAAAGGATTTGGCTTGTTCGGTCAACATTTGCCGAGTCGCCGCATTATCTTCTACAATCAACAGACGTTTATCACTCAATACTTGCTGAGAATTATCGGTTTCTGAATCTGAGGAAACTGGAGTCGCGATCGCGGTGAAATAAAAGGTCGAACCTACACACTCTTGACTTTCTACCCACATTCTGCCTCCCATCAGTTCACTCAGTCGCTTGCTAATCGCTAGTCCTAATCCTGTACCGCCATATTGACGAGTGGTTGACGCATCAAGTTGGCTAAAGGGTTTAAATAGTCGATCAATATGTGTTTTGGAAATGCCAATTCCTGTGTCACGCACCGCAAATTGTAAACCGATTTGATCATCCGACATTTCGACAGTAGGGGTTACTGAAATCACCACCTCTCCAGTTTCAGTAAACTTAACCGCATTACTGACTAAATTCACTAAAATTTGGCGCAATCGCGTCACATCTCCCCTAATCATCTCAGGCGTTTGAGCGTCCATTAAATAGGCTAACTCAATCCCTTTCTCTCTTGCCTTAGACGATAGCAGATCTAAAGACTCCTCAATACAAGAACGTAAATTAAACGGATGTTCCTCTAAGTCTAGATTGCCTGACTCAATTTTAGAGAAATCCAAAATATCATTAATAATCGTCAGTAAGGCATCACTACTATTGCGGATAATATCCACAAATTCTCCCTGCTGGGCGGTTAATTGCGTATCCAGTAGTAAGCTAGTCATGCCAATTACCGCATTCATTGGTGTGCGGATTTCGTGACTCATCATTGCCAGAAAATCACTCTTAGTGCGGTTTGCTGTTTCTGCTTCTTCTTTCGCAACTTTGAGTTGTTCTTGGGCAATTTTTTTATCGGTAATATCAGTAATAGTGCCGACTATACGGTAGGGATTGCCGTCGCGATCGCGAATACATCTGCCCTTCGCCGCAATCCACAGATAATGCCCATCTCGATGTTTGAGCCGATGGATATTTTCATAAATCTGGGTTTCTCCAGCTAAATGATAATTGATATCTTCTACTACCTGCTGGAAATCGTCAGGATGAACCTGATCAGACCAGCTTGATAGGCGGTTTGGCAAGGGCTTCTCCTCATAGCCAAGAATTCGCATCCAAACAGGGGAATAATACACCTCATTGGTCAAGACATCCCAGTCCCAAATCCCGTCATTTGTACCCGAAACTGCCAGTTCATAGCGTTCTTCGCGTTCCCGCAATAAGGATTCTATCCGTTTACGTTCTTTAATTTCAACTGCCAGTTCACTGTTAATCGCTGAGAGTTTTTGGGTTCGTTCTTGTACCCGTTGTTCTAAGGTTTCTTTTGCCTGTTTAATTTCCTGGAATTTTTGAGTCAGTACCGATGCCATTAATTTAAAGTTGCTAACCAGGGAATGAATTTCCCGGACTCGGCTTTGAGACCAATCAATAGAGACAGTGCTATCCAGCAGTTTTTGCGGTAAATTAGTTGTTACCTGTGCCAACTTGTATAGAGGTTTAACTAAGCGATGGCTTAATAATACGGCAACCAGCAATGCTAAGACAGTAATCAGTAGCATTGTTGCCAGGTTTTGCAGGTAGAGTACTTCTAAATTATCAATGTAAGGGGCAGTCGGAATTTTAAGAATTAACGTCCAAGGAAGATAGGGTTCAAGTGAGATTTCTTGAACATGAAAGGAATTTCGCCAACGCACCATGATTGGTGTACCGGGTGCTTTAGGTAACCACTGAAAAATATCAGCATCAAGGGGACGAATTTCACCGCCTTGACGCGGATTAAACGATTCCATGATACGGGTATTAAACTGGGTACTGGCAATCAGGCGATTTTGACGATCAACCAGCGCTATCTGTAATCCTCGTTCTTGGATATTCAGCGTCAAGAATTCCTGAATTTGGCTTAAATCTAGGGAAGCATAGGCAATACCACGAAATCGATTATTAACAATGACTGGCACACTTAAACCCACATGAGGTATCGGATCAGTATCATCAATATGTACATCAGAGAGAACAGGCTGTAAACGAGTGGCGGTTTCCTCTAGTAAGGAGTATGGAGCAATATTTAACCCGATAATTGATTCTCCCGCTTCATTCAATCGGGGCTGAGCGGCAATTATTGTTCCCTTAGCATCGGTGACATAACTTTTAATAAAATCAGAGAAACTCCGCTTGAGCAATTCAGTACTTTGCTGTAAATATTCCGAAGGTTGTTCTGGAGATTGAGCCGCAATCTCAGCTAGTTCCTCGACTCCATGTAAATGTTGCTGATACCAGAAATTCAGGTTAGCTACAAGGGATGCAGATGTGGCGTTGAGTTCGGTACGAATTTCTGATTCAATATTGTTGAGGATTTCCCGTCCGTTTAAAATGGTTAAAATTAAGACCGGGAATAATACAAAAGAAACGAAGAGATTGAAAATTGTTTGCTGAAGCGAAAGTCGCTTGGATCTGTGTCGAATATTTAACCACTTTTGTAATGGCAAGTTTGTGACAATTAGCGTTGTAATTAAAGCATTAAAGATACCATTTACCGATTGCTTAAATATAATCAGCCAGGTTTGGGTCGCCGGAACATTTAAAACCCCACCATAAAATAGCCCGACTAGAGGCATACCCATTAGCACCCAATAGATGCCAGCTAGGAGCAGCATGTTTTCTGTTTTGCGGTGCAACAGCAAGCTAATAAACAGGGCTTCCCCGGTTAAAATAATAATGGCGTAGGGATGTCCCCAAAGAGTGTAGGTGTAACTGCTGGCAATCAGGGCGGCTAAAGTTCCCCAAAATACGCCATAAAAATACACCACCATTAAGACAGCGATACTGCCAAATAAAAAGTCCACCCCAAAAAATAGGGATAGACTGAAATAGTTGCCTAAATATCCAGCTCCAATCAGTACGATGAGTAAGAGGTTAACGCGCTTAAACAGGGAGAAAAATCCTTTGATAAAATGAAAAGGGAATTTCATAGATGAGAGAGCGTTGGCTGGTTTTCTGGAGCTAGACATGGCAGAATGATCACCGACAGATCATTATCTGAGTTGAACTAATCCACCTTAGATCTAGCTTAGACTCAGATCTTGCATCTGTCGCTTTCTTTGCACAGTATTGGGCAGCCTATCACCTTTGTAGTGGCTCGGCACAGCTAAAAAGGCGCTACCTGTAGGGGTAAGAGAGTCTAGTGTCCTTACTATATGTGGCATTTGTGCGTAAATTCTGCAGATTTTACAGTTAAATTGGGCGCACGGCTTGCGCCAGTGTCAAGGGTTCACCAACGGTTTCGGGCAAAGGTGGTGATTGTTGGGATTATTGGGATTATTAGGATTATCACGGTTGTAGGGGCGAGTCGCTGCACAAATGTTCGGTGTGAGAATTAACCTATATCGACTCGCCCCTGTCTAAATGCGGTGTTAGATAATTCCCGATACCTGATGCAGAACGACCCGATAAAATTAAGGGCTGGGTGGTATTAATTCTGTGCGGCGGTTCGCCCCTACGGTGTTTACTTTTAATTACTGATACTATTCCGGGAAGGTTATGGAATGCCTCATTTTGGCAATATCTAAGGCGCAACGGCAATACATTCAATTTCAACTAAAACGTCTTTGGGAAGTCGGGAAACTTCGACACAAGCGCGGGCGGGGGCGGATGCTTCGTCAAAATAGCGAGCATAAACTTGATTCATTGCCGCAAAATTATTCATATCAGAAAGAAATACTGTGGTTTTGGCGATATCTTGCATCTGAACACCAGCCGCTTCCAGAATCGCGGCTAAATTTGCCATCGCCTGTTCCGTCTGCTTGGCAATATCGTTTGCTCCAATAATTTCACCGGTTTTGGGGTCAAGGGGAATTTGACCGGCGACAAAAATCAGTTCTCCTCTCGCCGCGATCGCTTGATTATAAGGACCGACAGGTGCAGGGGCGTTGGTTGTGCGGATAATTTTTCGGCTCATGGGTTGATTCGTCATTTGTCATTTGTCATTTGTCATTAAACTCAAAAACGTTGTCCAAACTGGCTTGGTCAATCCTTGTTCCTTTTAGGGCAAGGTTGGTGAATGTTCTTGTAAAGTAGTCTCAGCATAATTTAGCACGTTGGCAATCGCTCTCTCGCTTGTGCCGTATTTAAGATGAACCAATCCACTCAATCTACCTCTACTGTGCCCAAACCGGATCTCGTTCAAGGAAAAAAACGACGTAGGCGCATCAATCTCTTGACGCTGATGGTTTTTGCGATCGCGCTTTTGGTGGCTACCCCTGTCTTATTTATATTGAGCAATATTTTTACAGATGCGGGCGAGATTTGGCAGCATCTGGCGCAAACGGTTTTATGGCGCTACATGGCTAATTCGTTCTGGCTGATGATTGGCGTAGGGTGTGGCGTTGGTTTAATTGGTGTGGGAACAGCGTGGTTGGTGACAATGTGCCGTTTCCCCGGATCTCGCCTGTTTGAATGGGCGCTATTATTACCCCTGGCTGCACCTGCTTATGTCTTAGCCTATACCTACACCGACTTTTTGGACTTCTCAGGACCGATTCAAACCGCGTTACGGGATGGGTTTGGCTGGAGTTATGGCGACTACTGGTTTCCCAATATTCGTTCCCTGGGTGGGGCAATTCTCATGCTGACGCTAGTGTTGTATCCTTATGTCTATTTATTGGCACGGGTGGCGTTTTTAGAGCAATCGGTTTGTACATTAGAAGCCAGCCGCAGTCTGGGGTGTGGTCCGTGGCGCAGTTTTTTTACTGTAGCATTGCCCTTAGCCCGTCCCGCGATCGCAGCGGGTGTGGCGTTAGCTTTAATGGAAACGCTGAATGATTTTGGCACGGTGAAGTATTTTGGTGTGGAGACATTCACCACAGGTATTTATCGGACGTGGTTTGGTTTGGGGGAACGAGTCGCCGCCGCCCAATTAGCCGCATTTCTGCTGTTATTTATTTTGGCATTAATTTGCGTCGAGCGATGGTCACGGCGTCAGGCACGATATTATCAAAACACGACCAGTTATCGCCAACTGCCCAGTTATCGGTTAGGAGGTATACGCGGAATTGGTGCGGCGTTGGCGTGTTTTGTGCCATTGAGTCTGGGGTTTTTGCTTCCGGCTGGACTCTTGCTGGAGATGACGCTGAAAAATACCACGACGACGCTAGATGGTGAGTTTTGGGTCTATGCCCGTCATAGTTTTATTCTGGCAGTCGTTACCGCCGTTTTAGGGGTTGCGATCGCAGTCATTATGGCTTATGGATTACGGTTGCAATCCACCTTAGTGATGCAGTTAGCGACTCGGATTGCGGCGATGGGCTATGCTGTACCCGGTTCAGTGATTGCCGTAGGGATTCTGATTCCCCTTGGCAGACTGGATAATGCCATTGATGCGGGAATGCGGGCGATAGTTGGCATATCCACAGGCTTACTATTCAGTGGCACGATTACGGCTTTAGTTTATGCCTATTTGGTGCGCTTCCTTGCCGTATCTTTCAATAGTGTGGAAGCCAGTTTAAGTAAAATTAAGCCCAGTTTAGATGATGCTGCCCGTTCCTTGGGTTACACTCCAACGAGTACCTTAGTCAAAATCCATGCACCAATGATGTGGGGTGGATTACTGACGGCGGGGATGCTGCTGTTCGTGGATGTGATGAAGGAATTATCAGCTACCTTAATTATTCGACCCTTTAATTTTGACACCCTTGCCGTGCGCGTCTACAATCTGGCATCGGATGAGCGGTTAGTGGAGGCGGCGGCGCCTGCATTAGCGATCGTCGTTGTTGGCATAATTCCAGTTATCTTATTAAGTTGGCGAATTGCGCGATCTAGATAAAGGGGATTCGTCATTTCTCATTCGTCCTTTGTTGATTGTTCATGGTTCATTGTTGATGGTTCATTGGTAATCATCTCCCCCAGCTTCCTCTGCTCCCTCTGCTCCCCCAGCTCCCTCTGCTTCCCCAGCTCCCTCTGCTCCCTCTGCTCCCCCAGATTCCTCTGCTCCCTCTGCTCCCCCATCTCCCCTCTTCCCTGATGCGGAATGTCGGTTATTATGATAAATTTTTTAACATACGTTCTCAGGAAATCATATAGACCCCTGAGTAAGCAACCCCGGTCTAAAGACACGGAGCAAAAGCCAAATAAGTTGAAGCTGTGCTTACCAGCCTAAGTCTTAACTGACTACGTTATCGGCAAGCGTTCAAGACCTACCAGCAAATGCGATAGCCAGTTTGCTGCCCTAGAACCGAAAAGTTAAACAGTTTTAAGGTCACTGAAACAGTGCTTTTTGGATAGTTACCGACCGATAACCTTGGCGAGGCTAACTTTACTCGAAAGAGATTGAGGCAACCATACCTCACCGGAGGGGCAACCATACCCCTCCACCCCGAAAGGGGGCATGGGGTTAAAACCGCTACCGCGTGTTCCTCCCTGGTCTGAAGACGCAGGGTTTCCCACAACGGAGAAGTTCTAATGAAAGCCAGCGATGATCGAACCAGCTAACGAGCAAACCTTGGCAGAACAAGCGCCAAGTAGTTACGAGTGCCGCTCTTGCGGCTACGTTTACGAGCCAAATAAGGGAGATAGTAACCAAAATATTGTCGCCGGGACAACCTTTGAGGAGCTACCCAGCGACTGGCGCTGTCCGGTTTGTGGCGCCAAAAAGCCCCAATTTCAGGATATTGGTGCCAGTGGTACCCCATCTGGGTTTAAGGAGAACCTCACCTATGGCTTTGGGGTGAACCTTTTGACCCCAGGTCAAAAGAATATCTTGATTTTTGGTGCCTTAATGCTAGGCTTTATCTTCTTTATAAGTTTATACGGACTGCGCTGAACCGAGGAGGCAATCCCTTACACACCAATGTCTCAGTTACGCCAAAAGACAGCATGTTGCCAATGAGCGATTTAATGAAAACTTTGAAACGAATTGTAATAGTCTTCGCGATCGCCTGCTTGTGTATTAGTTGTAAGTATGCCGAACCCTTGAGCTATAACCCTTGGGAAGTGGTTTCCTTACCCACTCAGGAAACGCTACGGGATATCGGGTTTACCGATAACCCCAGTCATGGATGGCTCGTTGGCAGCAATTCCACACTCCTGGAAACCACCGATGGTGGCGAAACCTGGCAAGAGAAAGTCCTTGATGTTGGGGATGAGAATAAATATCGTTTCACATCCGTAAGCTTTGCAGGTGACGAAGGCTGGATTGTGGGTGAACCCTCCATTATGCTGCATACTACTGATGGTGGTGTTTCCTGGTCACGCATACCCTTAAGTGAAAAGTTACCCGGAGACCCCAACACAATTTTGGCAGTCGGTCCCAAATCAGCGGAGATGACAACCACAATTGGGGCAATTTACCAAACCCAAGATGGGGGTAAAACCTGGAAAGCCCAGGTAGAAGAAGCCGTGGGTGTACTTCGTAATATTGCCCGTTCCAACGATGGCAAATATGTCGCGGTTTCTGCTAGAGGGAACTTTTACTCAACCTGGGAACCCGGTCAAAGTGCCTGGGAACAGCATGAACGCAGCAGTTCTAAGCGTCTGCAAAATATGGGATTCACTCAAGATGGGCGTCTGTGGGGACTAGCACGAGGAGGAATGCTACAGTTTAGTGGTAGCGAAGATTTAGAGGCTTGGGAAGAGCCAATTTATCCCGAATTTTCCACCAGTTGGGGATTACTGGATTTAGCTTACCGAACTCCCGATGAAGTGTGGCTAGCGGGGGGTAGTGGGAATTTGCTTTGTAGTTTTGACGGGGGCAAAACCTGGCTCAAAGATCGCGAAGTTGAAAATGTACCATCCAACTTGTACAAAGTTGTCTTTATCACGCCAGAACAGGGATTTGTTATTGGTCAAGCGGGTGTTTTGCTCAAGTATGAACCCCCAGCCAAAACAACGGCTTGATCGTTCATAATCAGTTGGCTGTATCTCGGCTTGATCATGGCTGTAAAGCCCGCTCGATGCTTTAAAATAGTAGGGTCGAGTGAATCTATAACTGTTACTGGGAAGGAGGAATCATTCATGTCAGGAACTACTGGTGAGCGTCCATTCGGCGATATTGTTACCAGCATTCGTTACTGGGTCATTCACAGCATCACGATTCCGGCTCTGTTTGTTGCCGGTTGGCTATTTGTTAGCACAGGTCTAGCTTATGATGTGTTTGGCACACCCCGTCCGAACGAATATTTTACGCAACCACAGCAGGAAATTCCGATTGTGAGCGATCGCTACGATGCGAAAAAGCAAATTGATCAATTTACCAAAAAGTAACGTAACGTTTGGAGATTTCTGTAAAAAATCATGACTAATACTCCCAATCAACCCATTTCCTATCCAATTTTTACCGTTAGATGGTTAGCTGTTCATACGCTAGCGGTTCCCACCGTCTTTTTTCTCGGCGCGATCGCTGCCATGCAATTTGTTCAACGATAGGAGATAAAATCCATGCCAGAGCGTTCTCCCAATCCGAATAACCAGCCAGTTGAACTAAACCGGACCTCTCTGTTTCTGGGTCTGTTGTTGGTTTTTGTCTTGGGTATTCTCTTTTCCAGTTATTTCTTTAATTAACTCAACTCATTCATTCGTTAGCTTGAACTAGGAGGTATTAGCCGTGTCTGGAAGTGGAAGAATTCCGTTGTGGGTTGTCGCCACAATTGCTGGAACAGGTGTTCTGGTTGTTGTTGGTCTTTTCTTCTATGGCGCCTACGCAGGCGTTGGTTCTGCGATGTAGCATTGACCGCTGTCCTCATTGAACTGAAAATTTATCTGAGCATTGACACCGCCAGTTTTGTGGAGACTGGCGGTATTTTATGCGTATTAATACTTATAATAATTTACCCGTCTCCCTCATTGGTGATTGAGGAAGAGGCAATGGGTGATGGGGACAATCTTCCCCATTTCCCCGTCATCAGTGCTGGAGATCCTGGGAAACTGCCGTCTTTGTGTGATATTTTCCTGACAATTGACAGTTTTAACCAAAAACTGTAATAATATATACAGAAATAATTTGATAAACCCATCTCAATCTCAGGGATCTATCCCAAGTTAGATGCCGTTTCAGCCAAGTTAGAACAGGAAACCCATTTCCCCCAAGCCAACATTCGCTAGTGGTGGAAATCAATCGGAGGAGTAAACCATGAAACTTCATTATCGAGGTGTTAACTACGATTCAGAGCCATCAATGGTAGACGTAAGCGAAGGTGAGACTGGTGGCACATACCGAGGTCACAGTTGGAAAATTCACAAGCCGAAGCTGCATCAGAGACGCCCAGGGTCAGTGGGACGCCAAGGGTCAATGGAATTAACCTATCGGGGTGTCACCTATCGGCGCGGCTAAAACGCTTAGAGTCTAGACATCACTCAATCAATTGAAATCATTTTTTTAAAAGACTTAAGGGAGACAAGGCAAATGAAACGTTGTTATCGGGGTGTTCATTACAATGACACACCATCCACATTAGAGGTAAGCGAAGGTGAGATTGGTGGGACCTATCGGGGTCAAAAGTGGCAGCTTCACTATCTTAGACATATCCCCGAACCCCTACCCACCCATGATTTGAAGTGGCGAGGCGTTGGATATCAGACCGATAAACCCAGTGTCGTTAAGTCTACCCCGGTCAAGTCATCCATGACGATGGTCGGAACTCGTTCTTGGTTTCTTAATAATTCGCGCCAAAAAGCCTTCCCGCAAACCAGCATTACTCACCTGGAAAATATTTGTCAGTCTTTAGAACATCGCTTAGACGTCGCGAGGGCAAAAGGAGATCAAGACTTAGTGCGCCAGCTTGAGAAAGAATCTGAGCAAATCGCCTGTCCTTTGAGATAAGAATTTCGTAGAGACGTTCCGCCGGAACGTCTCTATCACAGTTGGTTTGTCCTCAGCTATGTGTTTACTGCTATAGCTAGCTGTCGGCATATAAGGTTAGGACAGGTTTAATGACCCAAACAACAACCTACCAGTAATAAACCTTATGCCCTGGAGCCTTTTGCTATATATCAAGCTCAGGGTTGACTTAGTGAATCGTCACTACGGAGCTTAAATTTTATTTCATGGAGAGTTGAAGAATCAACAGAACCCGGTTGTGGAAACATTAAAACAGACTGATCTCCGAGTTTGCCAGTCGCTAGCTTGAGGGTGATGTCAGCGTCTACCACTCTCAAATTTTTTATGCCACGGAAGGCTTGGAACGTTCGGTCAAGCAGAGCGGAACCTTCCTCTGGAGTCAGGGGTTGTAGTGGAGTTTCTTTTACCTGTGCAGACAAACGTTGAACTTGAGATTGAAGCTGAGTATTAAGTTCTTTTAACTGAGCAACTTGAGGCTGTAGCTCCTGTATTTGTTCCTGAGCTACCTTTATTTCTGTCTCGGCTTTTTGCTGAGCTTGAACCGCCTCTTGGGTTTTCTGTTTGAGTAGATTAATCTCTTTCTCAAGAGCTTCGATGGTTTCACTGGATAGCCGATTCTCTTTGATTAACCCTTCGATTTGCTGTTGAGCCTCCTTGATCGTTAGTGCTTCAACCATACTTTTGTACTACTCTCAATTTATGTTAATATACTGTTCAATGGAAGAATGGGGGTACAAACTCTAAGTAGGAACAAAACACCAAAGCTTGTAATTGTACCCCCATTCTGGGGATTTGTACATTGCTCAACTGAGCTAATGACTATTCACTATCGGAAATCTGGATACTGCGAAGGGTTTGACCTCTGGGTTCCTTCACATCTACAATCCACCGTCGTGCCGCACCGACGTAGGTGGGTTCGACTTGCAGTTCGCCAAAGACGTCCTGCAAGCGAGTTATATCGGGACGAGAAAGAACCTGCTCGCGAATGTCTGACGGTTTCCGCACGGGTGGACGGATTTCCTCATTAGGGACTGCCACCAAGCGAGCGCGTAACCCAGATAGAACACCAGGATTAAGATCCGCTAGTCTTGCCTCTCCCGCACTCACAGGTCGAATATTAACTCCAGAACTGTCTTCGTCGAAGACCATTTTTAAGTCAATCTCCGTCTCGCTGATGGCGATACCTGTTTGTAACCCTTCAAAACCAACAGGATGCTCCAGTACCTCAGCATTGATCTGAGCTTGAGCTTGGATCATCGACTTGCCAAACTCACTAAGAAAGGCATCAATACGCATCTTATCGTTCGCCATCAGACACCCCCTCCCTCGCGTTGATCTTCCACGGTGATTATCGGTTGTAAACGAGCGGGTACGGGTACTGGCACTAATTTAGCCGTCAATTTTGTGTGTACGCTAACGTCCCGATTCAAACGTCGTTCTGTTCTTAGGGATTGAGTCGCCGCAAACAGAGACTTGCGTTTGTTGGTATTGCCAGATTGAGTGACATTCTCCACCACTTTCAGATCCATGGCTATCTCTGCTGTTGCTTCAGAAAAGGCAAGGAACGTCGGCAATATGCCCAAATCGAGTAAGCTCACCCTGACAGGTTCAGCTTGTTGAAATTCTACCGTCCCATCTTCTCGGATAATCTGCCGAATACTGGGGACAATATCAACTTGAGTTTGTGCTAACTCCTGAACAACTTGGGCGGATGATAGATCAAGCCTCGCCTGTCCTTCGGCAATTGCTTCTGCAAGTTGAGTAAGGACTTCCGCTAATGACGCACCCGCCAGTTCCTGAATTGGCTCATTTGGATCTTTGGGTGTGAGATCGAATGCCATTATGCACCTCCATCAGGACGATTATCTACCACTGTCAATATAGGTGCAATCCGTTCGGGTGGGGGGACGGGAGCGAGGCGAGTAAACAAGCGACTTGTCCCCTGCACTTCCTTGCCAAATTTGCGGTTATGAGAGATATCAACTCTTACCGATGAACTCCATAAGGCAAAGCCAACTTTTGCCTTGGCGGATACGTTAACATTAGTCTGCCGACTGGTTGTCGTTTTAATGTCCATTGAAACCTCAATAGTGGCTTCAGAAAACTGGTAAAATGTCGGCAATAGACCAATTTGTAAAAGTGAGACATCGATAGGAGGTGATTGGGTAAAGCTGACTGTGCCATCCTCAGCAATAATCTGACTAACACCGAACACAACCGGAACTTCTGTTTCTGCCAGTAACTGTGCCGTGTTAACCGAATTCTCGTCTAAGGCAGCTTGGGCGGTGGCAATACCCATTGCTAGCTTGGCTACCATTTCGGGAAGTGGCACATCGAGAAGTTCTTGTCCAACGCTGGGCATGATTTATTCCTCTTCTAAAACTAGAATGTTAGTTTGACCTTAGTTAGAAGATGAACCCTGCGAGTTTTCTAAAGGCTGTGAAAAGGCGGTAAAACGCTGAGGATCTAAGGTGATACCTCCAACGAAAGCAATTTCACGAAGCTTACGTAATTCCATAGCCTGATGGAACATAAGTTGGGCAATTACCCATACTCTGCCATCAATTAAAATTTGCCCTCCCTGGGAGGAGATGAGAGCGGGAAGATTGACTTGGGGATAAGCCGATTTGACCAAAAATGTTTGGTTTTGATTCGACTGGGGAATCTGTAGGTTAATCTTAGCCCCAAAACTGTTGGCTACTTTGTCAATCATTTGTGTATCCTCACTCTCACTCTGCTGTTAGTCTGAAAAAATCACACTTGCAGTCAAGCTCCCAAAGCTTTTCAACCTCAGGATAGGATGGGTGAGAATAGCCTTAGCTGCATCGATCATTTGCATCAAGTGATACTTTGCACAGGCATATATGGCTGATTTAAAGCAAGTTAATAATCTTGAGTCAACCCAAGACTCTTAGATTATTAAAAAGCTTGGCTGATCATTGTGCAGAATATAAATTTTGTAAGATGATTTAGCTGAGCTGTATTCCCTTTGTCTTGATGGAGTCAGTATAGTTCATTATTCAAAGGAATGTCAATCAAGTATTAATACCCAAATCTTTTCGAGCAGTATTAATACTTATCCAATCGCCTAAAGAATAAAAAACTAAGTCAATGGAGCAGAACTGTTTGCAATCGCTTTAAGGTACGCTGATTCTCTTGTTGAGAACCCACAGTAATTCGTAATCCGCCACCTGTATTTCGGATGACTGTACCTTGGGCTTTCATTTGTTGAACAATCTGGCTTAAGCTATTTTGTTCCAGTTGGCGAGGGCGAATATAAATAAAATTGGCAGAACTCGACCAAACCTGTAACGCGGGATACTCTGATAATGCAGCTAATAATTTATCGCGTTCGGCAATAATTTGGGGAATCGTGGCTAAGAGTTGATCGC
Organism: Coleofasciculus sp. G1-WW12-02; assembly: GCF_040219735.1. Lineage (NCBI taxonomy): Bacteria > Bacillati > Cyanobacteriota > Cyanophyceae > Coleofasciculales > Coleofasciculaceae > Coleofasciculus > Coleofasciculus sp. G1-WW12-02. The sequence continues at coordinate 34,285 of NZ_JAVJRX010000036.1, forward strand.
GGTGAGTCAGGGCGACAAGGGCGGCGGCTTGGGAAAAGCTGGGTAAATTATAAGGTAAGCGCATTTTTTCTAATGCGGCAATTAATTCTGGGTGGGCGATGCAATATCCTACCCGATGGGCGGCTAAGCGAAAGGCTTTGGAAAAGGTTCGCATAATTGCCCAGTTGGGATGCTGCGCTAATTCCTTAACGACAGAGGTTTGGCTAAATTCAAAGTATGCCTCATCAATCACCACCAAAATATGATCAGGTAAACTTCGCAACCATTTGAGTTCAGCCGATGTGAGAGAATTGCCTGTGGGGGAGTTGGGGTGAATAACGAAAACTACACGGATAGGGGGATGTTCTGATTGGGCGATCGCGCGTTGGGCTTCGCCTAGGTTAATCTCAAAGTTATCCGAACAACGCCCAACTGTAACCACAGGAATACCCAAGGTTTGCGCCAGAATCCCGTACATGGAGAATGTGGGATTGGGGACGAGAATTGAACCTTCTCCCCGTAAACAGGTGGTAATTAATAGAGAACGAATCAGTTCATCCGAACCATTCCCCACTGAGATTTGGCTAGAGGTTACGGGTATTTCTAGATTAGCCGATTCAGTCACATAATGCGCGATCGCATCTTTTAGGGCTTGATGAGAACCATCGGGATAGCGGTTCGCCTCAATCTCGTGTTGATACGTCCATGCTAGCTTTTCTTTTAACTCAACGGGCAAATCATCAGGACTTTCATTCGCATCCACGCGATCGCACGATAGGATTGGCTTACCCGAATCTCCCCCTGGATTAGGAGTGTAAGCCGTAAATTGAGCCAAATCTGACCGGATGAACCCCAACATATTAGTTACCTGTTTCTATTGATACTGGTTTCCCTGTTCCCTCTTGCCTATTCCCTCTCTAAAGTAATAATGGTAACTTCTGGCGGACAAAATAGACGCCCGGGTGCATAAGTTCCTAACCCACGATTCACATACAGGCGATTTGCACCAACCTGATGGATTCCTTGTCCCCATTCCCAATGATCGACCACTCGATAACATTCTCTCAGAAAGGGAATCCACTTGTGCAGGGGTCGAGGAATAAGTAGTCGCAGGATGGGTAGCAATAACGCCGCAGGTCCAAATCCAGGAATCACCACTTGACCTCCGTGGGTATGACCTGATAACTGTAAATCGATGCGCCATTTCTGCAAGGGTTCAGCCGTGTCCGGGTTATGAGATAAGACAATACGGGGTAATTTAGGATCGATTTGGTTCATCACCGGGGCGGGATTGAATTCACGGGACCAAAAATCCGCTAATCCTACCAAGGCTAATCCTTTGCCTAAAGGATAGACAATTTCATTCCATAAAACGCGCACGCCAATCTGGGTTAGCGCCTCGGTAACTGTGGTTTTGGCTTGGTGGTGATAAATGTCGTGGTTTCCCAGTACCGCATAGATTCCCGCACGACTTTCCAAGTATTTTAATCGCCGTACCAGTTGATGAATCGGTTCTGGCTGATAGGTGATGTAGTCTCCAGTTAACACAACTAAATCCGGTTCAGCCTGATTACTCACCTCAATCGCCTCAGCCAGCATCGCTTCCGACAGGCGAAAACCATCATAATGTAAATCACTAAGCTGTACCAGTTTGGTTCCTTGCAATGACGGTGGCAAATTCGCGATCGCAACCGTTATCCGCTCAACCTTTAATCGTCCTGAAAATACCCAAGCCATAGTATTAATTTTAATAAATCTGGCAAGAATGATTCCAGATTAGCTTAGCGCTTCATTGGATTCATTCCCTGTGATCCCCTATACTCAGGTTACTCTGTAGATTCCGAAAACTGATCCGCTATTAAGGCTGAATGACATTGCGCTAAAGGTTTTCTAGCAATGTCGGATAATCCAACTTGCTGCAATAAGTATTGCCAATTTGATGCTACAGTAGAATTTTCCGGCTCCGCACAACGCAACTGGACTAGACTTTCGAGGGTTTCATACCAAATCCCATGATTGGCATATATAGCAGGCTTCGCCTTAGGTGCAGCCCTGTCTAATTCCTGATTAATGGGGGAATTTGGCGTGACTCGTTGTATCCACCCGGCGACATAGGTGCTGTCACTGCGGTCATACTGATCAAAAATAATACTGAAATACCAGAAATAGGGTTTGCCCACCTCTAAGGGAGGTAAATCTGGATCATTGGCTAGATCAACGGCAATAATGCTATCACTGGCTTGTAGCGGAATTTCCTTTTCATAAATAATAGTTTTTAAGGTTTGATCATAGAAACTAAACTCGGCTTTAACATTCTTTACACTTACATCTGGAATATAAAAATACAAGGTGGGATATTCAGCGATAGTTGTGCCAAATGTGGATTGAGGGATTAACGCCATTAACGGAATCGGCGGGCGGTATCCTTGACAACGAGTTGCGGCATAGTTTTCTATCCGATTTCCTGGCGTAATGTCGAGTTGATTCAACACTCCCTTATCCGGAATCTTTAACGTAATTTCTTCTTTGGTATAGCCACACTTTACCAAATCTTCATTTTTAGTTTCTCTATTAAAATTTGTGACAAATGAAGACTCGGCTTGAGCTGGCTGTGAAATACTTAAGCAGACTAGGCTTATCCAGGAGATTAAAGAAGCTGCCATCCAATTTTTAGGACAAATCATAGTATTCGCGATCGCGTTCAGCATGACTATAAATTCAGTATAGCTTTTTCAATTCTTTCTCATTTCTCATTTATCATCAGGACTGTACATAAACAAGATGCTCAGGAGAGATTGTCACTCTCAGTTTTGGATCAGTAGCCGCTTAGTCGGGAACTGATCTGTTCTACCATTGTGTCAATGTGTTGAAATAGATAGTTGTAGGTAATAAGTTGAGGAAGTTATCTCCATTTCTTGATACCATACAAGAATGTTGAGACTTGGTAGATTTATGCCCCGAGTGCGTCAAACTGTTACTCTGATTGGACTTGCCCTGTTGACGATGGTATTCGCGATCGCTTGTCAGGGGGGGGGGAGTGCGATTAAGGTAGGATCGAAAGATTTTACTGAGCAATTTATACTAGGGGAAATGTATGCGCTGGTACTTGAAAATCAAGGGTTTGAAGTTGAACGCAAGCTAAACTTGGGGGGAACACCCGTGGCGCAAGCGGGTTTGGAAAGTGGTCAAATTGATTTATATCCAGAGTATACGGGGACGGCTTTATTAACGGTGTTAAAGCGTCCTGTCAGTAGTGATTCGCAGCAGGTTTATCAAACGGTGGCGGATAGTTATCAAGAGAAATATAATCTGGTTTGGCTAGAACCTGCACCGATGAATAATACGCAAGCCTTGGTGATGATGCCGGAGGCGGCTAAAGACTATAATATTAAAACAATTTCTGATCTGGTTGATCAGGCAAGTCAATTAACGTTGATTGGTCCACCGGAATTTGAGTTACGTGAGGATGGATTACCGGGGTTAAAACAAGTGTATGGGGATTTTCAACTTAAAAAATTTATTCCGACTGATCCGGGGTTAAGATATCAAGCCTTAACCGAAGGACAAGCTGATGTAGTGGTGGGGTTTAGTACCGATGGTGAAATTAGTGCATTGAATTTAGTTGTATTAGAGGATGATCAAAACTTTTTCCCTCCCTATCAAGTTGCGCCAGTGGTGCGTCAAGAAACACTGGAGAAGTATCCCGGAATCCGAGAGGCGCTGAATAAGTTAGCGCCAAAGTTAACGAATGAAACGATGCAACGATTGAATTATGAGGTGAGTGGTAAGAAACGCGAACCGGCTGAGGTGGCTAAAGAGTTTCTCATGCAAGAGGGATTTTTAGACGAAGTAGCCGCCGAGGTGCATCAAGTCGTGCGGAAGTGGGTGGTTAAACAACTTAATCAGGTTATATCTTAGCTGGCGATTGGAAATCGCAGCTACACAAACAAAGTCCGCCTGCGCGGACTAAATTAATCGCACTATCGTAAACCTAATCTGTAGGGGCGGGTTTAGGGACTAACATATCAAAACATAACCGATAACTGTTATACAAAACCCGCCCTCCCACAGCCTGCGATCGCGTCTTCCCTGTCTGTTGTCTTAACATTAGGATGGCTCAGCATTTGAGCGGCTCATGAATTGGGCGCGTCTGGTGGTGGATTGGGTGGGGAAAGCGATAGCTGTTGCTTTAACCCTTCTGGCACAGTGATTGCTGTTTCTAATCCTCGCACATTTTTCCATTGAGTATATTCATCCCAGAAAATACGATTTAGATTTGCACTGTTTAAGTATATGTCACTGAGATTTGCCCCGCCCAGATAGGCATCGGTGAGGTTTGCAAGGCAGAGATTTGCGCCACTGAGGTTTGCCCCACTCAGATAGGCGTCGGTGAGGTTTGCAAGGCTAAGATTTAGGCTACTGAGGTTTGCTCCACTCAGGTAAGCGCCACTGAGATTGACGTTGCTAAGAAATGGGTTAACTGTATTTGAAAAGGTGTCAACTTTAACGCTATTGCTATAACTAATAATGCGAAGCAATCGAGTTGGCTCAAAACTGTCACTATCTGGCTGACCACAAGGATTAAAGCTAATCTTACCCTTCAGTTCATCCCTGATCACAGAATAATCCTTCAATTCTAAAAGCAGAATCATCATATTTAGCCCAGCATAGATATCCACCTCTCGCAATCCCATCAAACTACCATGCTTTCGCAATTGCAGCATCTTTTTCTGCGGCAGATTACTCGTAGGTTCTGCATCAATAAACTCCCCATTGCACCAATCGAGGTAGAACTCTTCCAAACGCTGAAATAATTGCAAAAATTCTTCCTGATTGACATCAAGCAACACTATCATATACTCGACTATTTCCCATGTCAGCCCCCCATAACCTAGTAAATCGTAGACTTCCTCAGCTAACTGCTCCCGGCTAACTAGAAAACCTCCACGTTTGCGGCGCGGTTCAACCCATTCTTTCAAACTTTCAACTAACCGCTGGGCGCATAAGAACTCAGCAAAACTTTTATGGACAAACTCCACCGCTCCTTCCGTGGCGTCAGCAGCAGAAGCGGGTCGCAAATAAAACGCGGCTAGCGCATTTCTCAACGGATTATCACCAATGCGTTCTCGTGCCTTTTCTAACAATTTTCTGGCTTGATCATCTCCCTTGAGACGTTCCTCAATCATGGGAATTGAAGTCCACTCTCCACCCGATTGAGTGACGCATAACCCCGCTTCTGTGAGAATGCGCCGCAAGCCTTCTGTTTCCTGTTCGGTGAGTTCCAGATTCAGTTCTTGAGAACGCTGCTGAGTCAGTACCCAATCTAAAGCCTTTTGATAAATTAACACTTTAGCACCAGCGCGGCTGGTTCCCTCAAACAGTTCCAAGGATATTTCACCATCCCGATGCATCGCAGCTAAAAGGTAAAGTAATAGCGGTTCTCGCGCCAATTCCTTTACCTGTTCCGGGCAGTTTTGAGCCTGTAAAAACTCCCCAAATGCGTTAGCTTTATCCTCACCTACCAAATTTGACCATTTCCCCAACCATTGCTGCTGGAGTTTGTCATTCATGAGGGCAATTTCTACCCGTTCTAAATTCCCAGGGAGAAATCGTTCAATTCCATGTAATGCTAATTCTCGACCCGTGACTAAAAACCGATGTCCCAGTTGGGAATTTTGCTGACAACTGGTTTGAAAATTCCCCACCTGTTTGAGAAACTTTTCAATCCCGCCTGTGGTTCTCCCCTCCATTCGCAATTCATCAAACCCATCCAGCACGAATAAAAATCGGGTATTGCGGTCAGTTAACCAGCCGTCATCACTCTTAACAAAATCTGCCTTAACCGCAGCGCGGAGGGTATTTTCGATATTGTTTTCAAAGGCGTCAATATCCCAGAGTCGAATCAGAATCGGTGTCCAGATGGGATGAAGATGTTCTCGCACCCAATTGGCAAACATCCGACAAAAGACACTTTTTCCTCGTCCGGGTCTAGCTTGAATGAACAAGACTTGACCGTTTTTATCCGGCTTCGTAAGCTGTTCTTTTGCCCACTGTTCTAAATTAACTGGGTCTGCTTTTTTATCAACTTTGCCATTTTTATCGACTAAATGGGCTTCCAGTGGCACATAGATATCCGGAAGCGTGAAAATTTCACCTAATACTTTCCACTGGGTTTGTAACAAAGGATTACTGGTATGAGGAGATATTTGTTCCGTTAAATAGGATTCAATGCTGCTATATTTCTGGGTTGCTTGGGTTTCCCGTGCGGCGGTTCGGGTTAATTGTAGGGGTTGGGTGATTGTTTCTGGTTCGTAGGAGAGTAGCTGATCAATTATCGGATAGATTCCCCAGGCTACCCATCCGGTTACAATGGGAATACTGTCCTGATTTAATCCCGCTTGGTTTAAGTATTCTGATAATTGTTGATTTAAAGCCTGTCCTAACCGGGATTCAGGAAAATAGGTTAAAGCGTCTTCAATTAAGTTCTGGTCGAGTTGAAGTTCTCCAAGCTGATCAAGTTGCGATTTAGGCGCCTGATCCGATATCCCCGAACCGATTTCTCGCTGTAGCCAATCATTCTCACGCACCAATTTATCGAAACTTTCGAGATACGCTAAAGGAAACGCGATCGCAGCCCACTCTTCTAAGCTTGTCTTCCCCTTCGCCTTATCACGATACAGTTTCACCCCTTTGCGAGCAAGCCCCACAAATGATAACCCCGCCGGAATCACCGCCACAGGTGCGGCTGGCGTTCCCAACAAACCCAGCGCGATCGCTAATTCTAACCCAGCTTTAGAAACATCTGCGCCAGCCTCGGCAATTTCTCCCGGTTTCCCTAATTCCCGAACATCGGTTTTGAGAAGCTTCCACCACTCATCAGGATTGAGAAATTGCCGCCAAACCTGCTTAATTTTGTTCACCGTTTATCAGGCATTAAACTCTCCCTTACACGATAACCTGAATGCACCGTTTCAACCACGTTCGTAAGAAAAAGAGACGTTCCACCGGAACGTCTCTACTACATTCTGATGTATCCTAACTGATGCCAGCTACTATATGGCTACATAGGGCTAAAGCCCTTACTACAAACTACAAAAGAGCAACTATTCCTGTGGTTCGCTGGTATAATGCAGCTTAATAAAACTATCAAAGGAATACCAGGCTAAAACATACCAAGGAATCGCTTCGATCATCAATCCTTTAACCACTAATTGCCTTATCGCTAACACACTAAACCCCAGCGGAATCAGAAATCTTAAATCAACCATTCCATCAGTTGCCCGTCTCACGCGGTGATTCAGATGAGTGACGGCATAAGTTACGCTAGCCGCCGCATCAGATTGACCGTTTGCTGAATTTCGCGGTTGTTCAGAAATCGGGCTAAACGTGACCCCTAAATCCTGCAAAATCGCCCAAACTCCCTCAAAGTTAATGTGATCTTGGGCGTAAAAAATCGTAATACTACCACTGTGGATATTAGCTCGTACCCGATAAATCTCTAGACGTTCATTCAACAACTTAATCAGCGGTTCAATGTCCTGAGATTGGCGATACTCTGGAGCCACCCGCAATCTCACCCGCCCTGGGGTTTGACTGATAAGTTCTACATAAATAGGTGAACTACCTATTTCTGGCGTCGTTTCCCTTAATTTTGGCATTTTGGAATTATTGGTTATCAGCATAATTAATTATCAATTATAAATTTTGCACCGCGCATTGTAGAGACGTGCCATGGCACGTCTCTACAGGTTTAGTCGGAATTAACCGATTTCACTATTCGGCGCGGGTTCTAATTCAGCTTGGCTTTTTTGTTCAGCCAATTCTGCCTTAGCTTCCGCCACGATGTCTTCAAAAACCTCACCCGTTTCTGACATCATCCCTTTACTTTTTTCGTAAAGGACAATTCCACCTTTGACCATCGCCTTGGCAACGGGTTTACCTACCTTGGCAACAGCCGGAATCAGCAACGGCGCAGCAACAACGGCACCAATACCAGCCACAACACCGGGAACACCCAGATCTTCAAACAGATCAGTTATTTTAAAAGCCATACTCTACCTCCTAATTCAAAAAACTTTTCCGGAACTGTTATTCTAGCAACCGCTCCAGGGAAACGTATGATGCTAGGGATACAAGGTTAGTTTGTTTCCGGATGATTGGACACTTGAACAATGCTATTCCCGTTTTGTTCTGTCGCCAGTTCTGCCTTACTCTGTGCCACTAAATCGCCCAAAGCTTCGCCAGCTTCTGCCATGACAATTTTGCTCTTTTCATAGAACACAATGCCACCTTTAATCGCGGCTTTGGCAACAGGTTTACCTGCTTTCGCCAACGCCGGACCAAAAATCGGTGCAAGAACCACTGCACCAATACCGATGAGGACACCGGGAATACCAATGTCTTCGACTAAATCTTCAAGATCGAATAAACTCATAAAACACCTCCAAAAGTAAGTCAATTGAAACTTTTTGCCAGGGCGCGTCTGGTTATCGGGGCGGGTTTAGTCACATCCGGGTGACAACATAAGATAATTGTGAAACCCGCCCCTACACAAACCTGCCCGGATGAGGGAATATAGGGGCGGGTTTAGTCACATCCGGGTGACAATATCAGATAATAGTGAAACCCGCCCCTACAGTCGGAAAAACTCCAATTAGTCGCTCGTGGCTTCAACATCAATCGTGGCTTTATCTCCTTTGAGTGCAGGGCGTAATCCGTTGACCCCAGCAATGACACTAGAGCCATTGTTAATTAATGTTGCCGTCATTGGGTTTAATCCCACCGTTGCCGCGATCGCTAAACCGGATAAATTAGGTACAGCGACAATATTGGTATTCTGGCGGATAATCTGTTTAGCATTGCGTGCGATCGCAATGGCTTCCACTAAACCCCGCAAATTATTCTGCATCAGCACCACATCAGCGGTTTCACGGGCAATATCCGAACCATCCCGGAAGGATACCGATACATCCGCATAGGCTAACGCGGCTGAATCATTCAGTCCATCGCCAACAAACGCCACTGTTTTCCCAGCTTCATGTAACTGTTGTACCACTTCCGCTTTGCGTTGGGGGAAGGCTTCAGCGTGGGTATGACTGGGAGGAATATTCAATTGAGCCGCTACCACCGCTGCCCGTTGACAATTATCCCCGGTTAGTATATGAATTTCTGCCCCAATCTCATCTCGCAACATGGCAATCACTTCAGCACTTTCTGGGCGCAAAGGATCGGTATATTGCAATATACCCAGCAATCTGCCATTACTTGCCACATAAATTGTCGGATATCCAGTTGTCTTCACCTCAGGATGGGCGGTATAGAATGACTCTAGGTCAATTCCCTCTTTCACCAAGAAGCGTTCGCTCCCCACTAAAACCGTCTGTCCTTCAATTTGCGCCTGAATCCCTAAACCGACTTGGTAATCCCACTCACCACGCTGGGGTACAATCACCTCCTGATAATTGGCGTAACGCATCACCGCTTCCGCAACGGGGTGGGTAATCCGTTGTTCTGCTGCTGCTGCAAGTCGCAGCACCTCCAATTCAGAAATAGCGGGATCAGCGGTTGTAATCCCAATTATTGCCACATCGCCTTGTGTCAATGTCCCCGTCTTATCAAAAACGATCGCGTCAACTCGCGCCAATTGTTCTAACGCCCGCCCACTCCGCAATAGAATCCCCTGACGTGCTGCACTTAACATCGCCGCCATCACCGTTGTGGGTACTGATACCCGAATCCCCGTAGCAAAGTCAATAGTTAAAATCGACGCCGCCCTCGCTGCATTCCGAGTCAGGGCAAAAATAACCCCACCTAATAATAATGTGGGCAGTACCATGCGATCGGCAATTTTCGCCGCATAGTTTTCTACACGAGTATCATGAACAGGTGCATCTTGTAGTAACTTTAATGTCCGCCCTGCCAAAGTATCCGCACCCATGCGTTCAGCTAAAATATAAAGTTGTCCTTCCCGTACCAACGTAGACGCATAAACGCTATCGCCCTCACTTCGCACCACCGGCATAGCTTCACCCGTGAGTCTTTGCTCATCAATCAGGGCTTTGCCTTGAAGAATCTGCCCATCGACGGGAATCTGATTCCCCGGATAAACAATTACCGTATCCTCTGGCTGTACCTGCTCAATCGGAATTTGTTGTTTTTCGCCATTCCGTTCCACCCAGACAAACTGCGCCAAGGAACTGAGTAAGTCTAAGGTTTGATTGCGAGACGAACGCGCTGTACGTTCTCGAATTGCCTCACCCAGTTCAATTAGCCCTAACATACTACAGGAGGTGAGGAAGTGACGCTGAGCGGTAATAATTGTAATCGCGGCTAGATCAAGAAAATCCACATTGAGGCGGCGTTCCTGAGTAATACTTTCCAGCGCCCGTCGAGCGACTGGGATTGTGGCTAGTGCGATTGTACCGCCCAAAATTAAAGGATGGAACGATAACCCCAATGGACCACTAACTAGAGAAATTAGTGTGGCTAACGTCGGTAATTTTAATCTAGACCAATCTCCGGGTTTTGCAGAGTTTTCTGGCTGAGTCGATGTAATATTTCCTGGAATCGTTAGCGCCGCATTGGTAGCAAGCTGAATCACTTTCCCTAAACGGGAGCGCATCTGGCTATCAGGTTCACCGGGAAGATACCGAATCACCACCGATGCAGCGGCTGGTTTTAACCGCACAGACGTTACCTGGGGTTCTGCGGCTAAAAGCCTTTGCAGCCGTTGAGCATAGTTAGAATCATGAGCAATGCGGGGAATCCGAAACCGCACTCGTCCGGGTGTTGAGTGAACCACTCGATAGGTTACCTGAAACTGCCGTGTTTTTGGCTGCGTCCGCTCTACAACAGTTGGAGGTTTAGGTTCCACGGCTGCTATCTGTTGCTGGGAAACATTGCCAGATTTCAAAACCACTTGCTTCATTATCACCACCCTCTTTTTTTTGTCGATACAATTTATTTTGGCGAGCAATAAAGGGAGTTAACACTCTCCCTAGGATGAAAATTGCAACTCAAACTTTCGGTTGAGCAATATGTCTTGTGAAACCTACCCTTTTTGGCTCAAAACCCGGATCAAACGCCTACGATTGGCGTTTTTGCCATCAATTTGAGCAGGGTTAAAAGCGCGGCTGACTTAAGTTCCAACCAAGGACTCACGGAAGTTGCGATCGCGGGCTGAGACTCTGGCGTTAGTTCTGGCTTATCAGCAACAGAATCATCAGTGCTCGGTGGTAGTAAATCCTGATCAACAGAACTCTCTCTACATCCCTCGCTCCTGTACTCCTCTTCCTCTACCTGCACAGGAGGAGCTAAACTTGTCTCCGGTGGCGGCAAATCCGGCTCTGCTGCAATTTCCTCAGATCCTTCCTCTGGTTCATCTGGAAGGGCGGGTTTAGTCAAGTTATCTGTTGTCTCCTGAACGGTATCGGTAAAACCCGCCCCTACCACCGGGTTCCTAGACGTGCCTAGAGGCGTACCATGGCACGTCTCTACATCCCTGGAATCAGGATTAGCGGCGATTTGAATCAGACTAATAAAATGTAACCCAGCTTCAGCTTCGGAAACCTCCATTGGGTTGTATGTCATCACCACAGATGCGACGGTGCTGTTGCAGCGCATCTGGGTAATCCAGTCATCTTTTTTAACTAACAATTCCAATCGCCGCAGATAAGCTGGATCTTCGGCAACTTTAGGGACACGAAAACGCATCCGTCCAGGAACCGCGTGAACCAGGCTATAGACAACCGTTGAATTGGTATTGAGTGCGACTATTGGATGCTTGTCATTCTGCTCATAACGTGTTGCATTGGTAATATCATGCCTATCTAAATCGGCATTATTTCCTTCTGCCTTCTGCCTTGTGTCCTCTACTTTTTCTTTTGTCTCTTTTTCTTCTGTCTTCCCTTCTGCCAAATTCAAGTTCTGCATTATCTGACGGACGACATTGGCTGTCAGTAGATAAACGGCAATTGACCGCCATCCTTGAAGTCCCAGTTGCCTTGTGGTCAATAGTCCAATTAATAAGGGAATGAAGGATTGAAGCTGAGTTCCCGCTTTTTTCCAAGCCTCTGAGTCTAAGGGTTCCTGACTCGGTGGCTGTTTAATTTCGGCAATTCCTAAATCCCGCAGGATCTCAAAGAGTTGAGCTAGAGATAACTGATTCGTATCAAAGGTAATGAGTAAACTTCCGATTTGCTCATTGGTTCGTATATCTCGCACGCCGTCCCGCTTTCGCAGGTGGGGCGTAACGGATCTCAATACGGTTCCCGGCTCCTCTCCTAAGACTCGGAGTCTTAGACGACCCGGAACAACATGTAAAATTTCGACCTCCCGCTCTGGGCGAGGTGAAACCACACCAACCATTGGCATTGACCCTCGTAACAGTAGTGTGGAGTTTCTCTGGTTAAGAACAGGTTAACCTCCATATCTAAGCATACACCCTATCTATAATTTTTTATCTGAAAAAAAGATTATGAATTTTCGAGAATCTCTTAACCTAACCTTATAGTTTATGTATAGAGGAATACATCTATCGGATGATCCCTTGAGATTTTGGCAGATAGAAGCTTAGCTGATTCGCCATACTGCTCAGATAAGCTCTAGTTGAATGTTTTCTGGAGGTTCAAACCTCTCTACAAGCTCCCCCTATTTCCCTTAACCAAACAGTATGGGGCTGATGCGTAAGTTGAGTATTCACTCATTCTTTGTATTCTGGGATACGTTATCTATCTAACTGTTCCCCGTTCCCTACCCTCACCACCACACTGATTCAGCCAGCCCGACTTAAGATGAACTGGATAGTACAGCAGCATTTAGGCGTCAAGACATTGCTGGCATTGGGATGCCCATAAGTTAGGTGGTGTCTTGACCAAAACTTCATAAAGTTATGATAATTTCTTTATGAAAACTTTACAAAAAGCAAGACAAAAGTTTATAAAATAAAGTTGAATTAAATTTTACTCTGTCTAAAAAATATTGTATTCATATTGTTTTCATAAACAGGGTTAACGCGATTTAATTTCCGCAAGAATTAATAGCTCAGTGGGATGTTGCCTTATTAGCCAAGATATCCAAGAGGTAACCCAATATCAAACAATCATATTTGGAGCAAGTCGATGAATTACATTTTTGGCACAGTTGGTGATGATTGGCTAGAAGGCACATCCAGTGATGATGTCATTTATGGAGGTGAAGGAACCAATAGGATTATAGCGAGAGGTGGCGATAATCAAATTTACGGCGGTTCGGCTGCTGATTGGATTAGGGCTGGAGATGGCAATGACACGATTTATGCCAATGAAGGGGAAAATATAATTGATGCTGGAGGCGGCGATAACCTGATTTATGGCGGTTCGGCTGCTGATTGGATTACCACGGGATCGGGTGATGATACCATCTACGCGGGTGAAGGGGTAAATACGATTAATACCGGAGATGGGAACGACATTATTTATAGTGGTTCAGGTGATGATTTCATTAATGCAGGTATAGGTCAAAATCAAATCTGGCTGGGTGGTGGACAGGATACCATTGGCTTAGAAATGTGGGGATTTAGTGAAATTAATAACTTTAACCCCTATCAAGACCAAATTGACTTGGGACTCTCCGATCTACGCGGTGTAGTTTTGATCGGACAAGGTAATAATACGCTGATCGGTTTAGCTCATCGTTCGATTATGGCAACGCTCCATAATGTTGATGTTCAGACTGTGGCGGCTCAATCCACTGATATTTTTGGCGCAGAACTTACTGTGTTTTCCAGTTAAACCCGTTAAGCCATAATCAGTCAGCTTACGCTTACCCAATCCGGGTTCCGGGTTGACTATCCCCTTTTATGCCAACCGCAAAAACCTTGTAGAGACGTTACATGCAACGTCTCTACAGGTATATCTTGACACCTACAAAAATATGAATCGGATATTTCGCGATCGCGCCAGGTGGCAAAAAAGAAACCCAAGCGTGAGAGATCGCTGGGTGGAAGTAGGTTGCATGTACACTCTTCATTCAGATTAGCGCATTACGGCTTGTGACTAAACCTTTGCGGCTTAAATTTATCTTTTTTAATATATTTACAGAAATGAATTTACCCCAGCTTAATTTTACAATTAAAAATTAATTAATTGACCGATTTTCTGAAAATTTCATCAATTTTCATGAGAATGCTAGACAGTTTGTAAACGGAATGTTATAAATATTAATTAAGCGCAATACATAGAATTGTAAATACTCAAGCTTGACCGGGTGTTGTCTGAAGCAAGAGGATTGTCCTTTACCTATAGACTTCCAATGAATCAAAATTACTCAACTGTTTCTGTTGCTACCCCTAGCAATTCCCAGCTCTTAGCCAAAGTTAATACCAAGTTTGGCTCACGTGATGCCCTCTGCTATGAGTTTCAGGTGCGTGGAGTTGGTAGAGGGACATTTAGTTACTCGGATTCTTTCCTGAACGGAAATAATACGAAGTCCATACTTTTAGAGTCTTTAGTATGGAATGGGAAACTGATCGAATTAAGTAAGTTTCAAGAACACAGTATTTGCTTTAATCAAGGAGAATTACTGGGACTGAATCTTTTAGGTGAAGGTTGGGAGATGCTGTTGAATCTAGGCATTCAGATCAATGGCGTTCATAGGATCACAGAAGTGACCTATAGACGGATAAAACATCAGCATTGGTTTAAGGACAATCTCTATTAATCCCTAAACCTCTGCCAACATTCCCTCAGATCCCCGATTTGTTGAACAAGTCGGGGATCTAATTTACTGAAAACCGCGATAAAATCTAGACAAGTTGGGTGCAAACACGGATTCCAGCAAACTCCTTTAAGATTTAGTTAAAATGATGAAACCTAAAGTAGTAGTCACCGCTATTTTGGCAACGAGCGCGATCGCAGCAGGTGTGGCGCTAAGTTCAGCCAGTTCTGCCCAAGCCTGTAGCTATAGCAAGTATAAGTCTTCTCACCGAAAAGAAGCACAGCTAGACTGGTTGCGATCGCCTTGGGCTATCGTGATCACCTTACCCGGAATCGCCTTGGCAACTGCGCTGTCTAGAGGCGGGCGTTCTTACGAAACTTAGGGGAAAGCTGAATAAGTTTTGTGGTGGGGGTAGGGAATAGGGGGTGTAGGGGCGGGTTTAACAGATAACGTTCTGTTGATGTCGGATAGCTTGACTAAACCCGCCCTTCTAAGGGAAGCAGGGAAAGCAAAAAGCAAGAGGTAATGGCTTGCTGCATGAATATGGCGCGTCTTCTACTCTCGATTTCCATTCCGATTGACTGAACACTGGGGTGCAATATACCAAGCCCCACCCCGATTCCCGCTTAAATCACACGCCTCAATCGGACCTGCACCATTTGATTCCACATAAATTCCTTGTGCTTGATTCCGATTAATCTGACATTGCCAAATCTTAGCATTACCCTCTTTTTGAATCGTGACGCCGACTCCCCCGTTTCCAGCAATATCGCAAGCGGCTAACATCACTTTACAATCAGAACCAATAAATACGCCATCTTGCTGCATTCTAGAAATTTTGCAGTGCCGTAGTGTCGGATGACTGCCTTTGAGGATATACACGCCTGTATGATGATCCGATAGGGTACAGTGTTCTATTAATCCCTGACCCTTCTGACTCACCAAAATCCCATACATCGCCCCTCCCTGGATCTGACAATGGCGGATTTGCGGATTCGCGATCGCGCCGTGAATATAGATACAGGCAATCCCGTTGGATAGTATAGTACAGCCCTCCAGAATACATTGTCCGTGAGGAATATCAATCCCATAAGGCTTCAGCAGCGGTTCACTCACCAGACGCCCCATCCCATTTGCCTGTTGCAGATTAAACCAATCCTGATGGCGCAGGGTTAACCCCCGAATCACGGCTTGTTCGGTCTGAATTTGCAGACAAGGTTGGTATCGACTTTCGATTATAATATCCTCTGGTTGTCCCTCGCCGACAATTTCAACGTCCTTATCAATTACTAAACTTTCCCGATAGAAACCCGGACGCACCACAATGCGTGTCTGAGGTTCCGCCTGTTTAATCGCATCCCGGATACGTCGATAATCAGCGTCACCCAGTTTAGCGACAATAATTTCTGTTCTGATAGGAAGAAAAGACGCTGTATTAGACAGGGATAAGGAAGACGGATTCGTCATCGCCTCTAAGTCTTGAAGAACCTCTGTCGCCGACTGATAACGCTGCTTCGTCGCACCGTACAGCATTTTATCCAGAATTCGACCTAATCGTTCACTGATGGGAGTTTTCAGAACGTCTCGCCATACCCAAACTCCGTCATCGAAGGAATAGAGTTCAAAGGGATCAGTTTGGGTTAAAAGGTGAATACAAGTGACACCTAGACTATAGATATCACTAGCAAATACGGCTTTCCCAGCGGCTTGTTCTGGGGCGGTATATCCTGCACTCCCAATAATTGTTCCGGTAACAGATAAGGCGGTTCTAGGGGAAAACTTGGACGCGCCAAAATCCACCAGTACCAGTTTTGGCGCAGCAGCCGTCGTGGGAATTTGAGTCAGTTGAGACGATGAAGAGGGAAGACGTTGAATAATATTTTCGGGTTTAACATCTCGATGAATCACCTGTTGATTGTGGATAAATTGTAAGACGGGTAATAAATCCTGCAACAGGTCAATAATTTGAGCTTCACCAAAGCTACCCGCTTGCGCCAGTTTTTCGGCTAAAGTTTGCCCCGGAATAAACTCTTGCACCAAATATTGACAGCCCTCTGCTTCAAAATGCGCCAAGAGTTCCGGAATTTGGGGATGTTTACCCAATTCATCTAGGCGCACGGCTTCTTGTTCAAAGAGTTCTGTAACTTTTTGCCTGTTTTGACTCCCTTGAACCTGGGGAAAAACTTGTTTAATTACGCAATAAGGTTTCGAGGGTTTATATTCATCTACCGCCAAGAAGGTTCTGCCGAAACCCCCTTGACCAATTTGGCGAATCGGGCGATAGCGATCGCCTAGCTGTAATTTTGCCCCACAGCTTTGGCAAACCCTAGTCCCATTATGGTTTTGGGGAGACTGACAGGTGAGGTTGATGCAGTAACTCATGCGTCATTTGTCTTAGGTCATTTGCCTCGTTCCTTAGCCTCCTCCTCGTTCCCAGGTTTGAGAAGGGAATGCTTTTAGGAAAGTTCTGCCTCCCATAGTAGCGCCAGGGATCGCTCTTTGAATTTAGTCGGGGCGGGTTTAGTCACATCCGGGTGGCAAAAAACCTTAATAGTGAAACCCGCCCCTACAACCTTCTCAAAACTCAAAACTTTTTATCGTACAGTTTTCACACTATCAATTTTCCGCATAAACAAGTCGCTGAAGATACTAATCACAGGACGCTTGCGTACCCTGATATTGGTACTCACCGACATCCCTGATTGCAAGGGAATTTCTTTGCCGTTGATTAATATTGTTTGTCTATCCATGCGAATTTCCGCTGGAAAACGGTAGAATGGGTAGACTTCATTAGGGGGTAAAGCATCAGAACCAATCTGGACTAACTCGCCTTTGACATCTCCAAATTCGCTATAGGGAAAAGAATCAACTCGGACATCCACGGGCATTCCTTCGTTGACAAAACCAATGTCTTTGTTGGTGATATAAACTTTGGCAACAAGGGTATCATCCGGTACGATTTTCACCACAGGCTCACTGGTGTTGGCGACAAATCCGGTATGGGCTTTGAGGTCAAAGACTTTGCCACTTTCAGGCGCTTGTAATTTTTGATAGGTTAACGTTAACTGCGTTTGGCTGAGTTGACTCTCAATTTCTTGGAGGCGTTTTTGATTTTCAACAATAATTTTGGTGAGTTGGCTGTCAATTTCGGCAATCCGTTGTTCGTTTTGAGCAATCACCGTTCGCAGTTCTTCTTCCGAGAGCGCCATGGTGTTTTGTTTACGTTCCTGGGCTTGCTCGATTGCTTTGTCTAACCGTTCCTGTTCTTTCTTGAGACGCTCTACCTCAGCGGCGCTGCTTTCAGTGTCTTGTTTCTGACGCAGATACTGCAGTTCCCCGAATGCGCCCTCTTGCCACAGATTCTCTAGGCGATCGGTAATTTCTCGATTAAGCGCTAACACTTGTACGGCATCGGCAAGTTGGATTTGGGTTTGAGTCAGTTGTCGGTCGAGTTGTTCGACTTCTAAATCCGCCGCCGCGACGCGAGAGTTATACTCGTTTTGGCTTGCCTGTAGGCGTTGCCGTTGTGCCAAGGTTAAACCGGTAGGATCTCCGGTGAGTTGGGCTTGATAGTAGTTCTTTTCTTCCACTAAAGCCGCCCGATTTTTGGTGAGTGAGGCAATTTGGGGGGGGAGTTTCTCCGGCAGATTTTCCGGATCAATGGCAACGGCTTTGCCCGTCATCTGAGCTTGATAAAATTGATTTTCTTGGATCAAAGCGGCGCGAATTTGCTGGAGCGATTTAAATTGAGCTTGAGCCGCTGTTTGGTCAAAGGTGAGCAGGGTATCCCCTTTTTCGACGCGATCGCCTTCTTCAATGTCCACCACCCCAACAACCCCACCCTGGGGGGCTTGCACTTCCTTGACAGCCGCTTTGGGTTCGAGTTTCCCTTGGGCGGGAATGGCTTCTTCGATTTGCGCCACACAAGCCCAACCGACGCTTAATGCTGTCACGCCAATAATCGCTACGACAATCATTCGGGGCCACAGGGGAGATTGTTGTAAAATTACGGGTTGATCAAATTCCGGGGGTTTATTCGTCCGACGAGTCGTTCCGGCTTTGGTTGCGGTTTTCACCGACTGGGAAGGCGATATGGCGACGGGTTGGCTGGCTTTAGATCCGTTGCGTTGATTCATTATAGTATTAGTCCTTCGTCATTGGTCATTGCTTATTGAGTCACTGTTTAGAGTCAAACAACTTTTGTCATAGTGGGCACTTGGAAAAAACAAAAGACGAATGACAAAAGACGAATGACCATTAAAGTTGAGCGTCTTGCTGTTGATAGAGGCAGTAGTAGCGCCCTTGCATTGCCATCAGTTCGTCATGGGTTCCTTGTTCAACGACTGACCCTTTATCCATCATTAAAATGATGTCGCTGTTGCGAATGGTAGTTAAACGGTGGGTAATGAAAAAGACAGTGCGTCCTTTGAAGGCTTCAATTAAATTTAAACAAACTTGTCGTTCGGTGTCATAGTCGAGGGCGCTGGTAGCTTCGTCTAGAATTAAAAGTCGCGGATTTTGCAGTACCGTGCGGGCAATGGCAATCCGCTGGCGTTGTCCCCCTGATAGCGATGATCCTCGCTCCCCCACTCTTGTATTGTAACCACTGGACAACCCCATAATAAAATCATGAGCGGCGGCTACCTTGGCGGCTTCAATGATTTCCTCGGCGCTAGCATCGGGATTGGTCAGGGCAATATTATCTTGTACCGTACCATCAAACAGCAGACTATCCTGGGGTACAATTCCCACTTGACGACGCAGGGAATAGAGTTCAACTTTGGAGATATCGTAATTGTCGATCAGAATTCGCCCTGAATCAATATCATAGAGGCGGGGTAAAAGTTTCATTAATGTACTCTTACCCGAACCACTTTGACCGACAATCCCGACAAATACGCCCGCCGGAAAATGCAGGTTAATATTGGTTAATTGCCAAGGACCACTCGTACCAAAGCGGAAGGAAAGATTTTCATACTCCACTTCCCCTTTAATCGCAGGCATGGGAATATTTAAGCGATCCGCCTCATCCGCTTCTTGGGGGCTATCCACAATATCACTCAACCGTTCTAAAGATAGCGCCGTTTCTTGGAAATTTTGCCACAGTTGGGCTAATCGGAGTAAGGGACTGGTAACATAGCCGGAAATAATCCGAAACGCGATTAATTGCCCCAGGGTTAATTGTCCATCCAAAACCAGATAAGCACCCACCCACAGCACTAACAACGCCGAGAGTTTATTCAAGAAATTACTCGCTGAACCCGCCGTTGTGGAGGTTAGCACCGTCTTGAACCCCGCCGATACATACCGGGCATAGCGTTCCTGCCATTGCCAGCGCGTTCGCAACTCAATGTTTTGCGCTTTTACCGTTTGAATCCCAGACATGACTTCGACTAAATAGGATTGCGTCTGGGCGTTCCGTTCAGCTTTAACCCGCAGTTGGCGACGGACAATGGGCGAAACAATGACGGTTAACAACACAAATAAGGGAATAATCGCCAACGAGACAATTGTTAGCACCCAACTATAAATAAACATGACCACGATGTACAACACGGAAAACACCGCATCTAACACCACCGTCAACGCCGTTCCCGTGAGAAACTGACGAATATTTTCCAACTCATTAATTCGACTCGCCAGTTCCCCCACTGGACGCTTTTCAAAATACCGCAACGGTAAGCGGACTAAGTGGTCAATAATCTCCGAACCCAGATGCATGTCAATCCGGTTCGTGGTATCCACAAATAGATAGGTCCGGAAACTGGTTAATAATGCCTCAAAAATGGCAATAATTACCAGGAAAAACCCCAGCACATGTAGTGTATCAATACTGTTCTGCACAATAACCTTATCGATGATCACCTGGATCATCAACGGATTCGCCAGTCCAAATAGCTGCACAAAAAAGGAGGCGATAAACACCAAGATTAAGACCTGGCGGTAGCGCACCAGAGACGGGAGAAACCATTGCAAGCCAAAGCGTTGCTGCTGGGTGTGCTTCGTCCGTTGTACCAGCAGCACCGGAATCGCAGCGGGTGACTCCCCGTCTTCAGTTTCTGGTTTCGGTAAACTATCGAGTAAATCGGCAGGTTTGCGGCGGACAATCCCTAGTTCCGGCACACCCAGCACCAGTTCCCGGGGCTTGGCTTCATAGAGAACAGCAAAACCTTCATACCAAGGGACGAGGGCGGGGGTTTGCAGGCGATTGAGCGATTGGGGCGGTACATTCACCAATTGGGCATGTAAGCCGATTAAATCCGCCACCGCACCACACAGGGGCAAGGAAAGACCCCCAGTTCGCTGCATCTGATCATTGAGTACCCGACGAATCACATCACGGCGAAAGGGCATCTCTAAATGCTTACTCAGCATTTGGAAACAGGCTACGGTACTATCCAGGGGTCCTTTCCCTCGGACATGGGGATATTTGCGGTGTTTTTGGGAGGTTTGGTCTGCATCCTCTGTCGATTCTGGCGGCTTATCGGGGGCATAAGGGATGCTATCGTGATCATCATCCAGCCACGGGTCATCGTCGGTGGTTAGGGGAGTCTGTGTGTCAATTACCGTAACTGGGGTGGTGGGGGGTTCGGTTTGAGTTTCCCCGACTAAATCCGATTCGCGAAACCCAATAATTCTGGCTGGGGTAGACCCTTGGATATCTAGCCCCTGAGAAATTGCCTCTTGAGACAGACGACTCCCCACCGGAAAATCTCGGACGACACTCCCCCCACTGACAAACCACACCCGGTCAGGCGTCAGGAGTTCGCTGGCGTCGGTCATGGGATAGAGGTAACGCACCTGGGCATCCTGGTAAGCGTTTTGGGCAAGTTCTTTAAGATTTGTGATCCCACTGGCTTGGCGGACTAACTCTGCACCGATTAACTCGAAAGCTTCGAGGATACTGCAACGGTTTTGGAACGCAGCGGTAACGGTGGGTTCCTGTGCCATCAGGGCTAAAAACTGACCCGTGGGTATAGTTAAGCAGACCGACTCCGTGGAGGCAATTGCGGTTTCACAAGGGATACCTCGCATCAGACTCACCCAACCCAGAATCGCGCCCGGTTTCAACAAGTCCAGGGTGACCGGTTTTTGGGTGGTCTGTTCGTAACTTAAAAGACGCGCTTTTCCCTCATAGATAATTGATATCTGAGAGGGCATTTTTTCTCGCACCAGGATGGGTTGACCCATACGATAGCGCAACAGTTGACTTTTTTCTGACAACTTAGTTAGCGTCGAGGCTTCAAGTTGATTGAAGGGAAATATATCCGCCAGAAAATCCGGAATTGTTGTTTTAGTGTAGGTCATGGGCAAGCCTCTGGGAATAGCATTGTAGAGACGTAGCATGCTACGTCTTGACAGAGTTTAGGATTGAACGGGTGTGCCAAAGGATATCTGTTGTCGCAGTTGTTCTTGTAACCAGGTGGTAAACATTTCCTCCAGGAGTCGCTGACGCATTGCATCATCCAGTTGAACGGGTAAAAACTTTTCTAAACGAATTACAATAAACCAGTCGCCCAAGCGGGTGGGGGGCAAAAGTTGACCGGGTTGGCTAACGGTTAACATTTGCGCCAAGGTGGGGTGGGGTGTACTCAGTTCCACCGGTCCTACTAATCCGCCCGTTTGCGCCTCAGGTCCTTGGGAATAATCTCGCGCTAGTTCATTAAACGACTGTTCTCCTTCTTGGATACGAAAATAGAGTTCTTGGGCAATAGCCGCCTCCTTTGTCCGAATTAGGGAGTAAATTACCCGATCTAATCGTCCTTTGCGCTTGAGGAAATAGGACTCGATCTTATGTCCCCAAGTCTCCTGTTTAAATTTTTCCAGTTTTAGCCCCCGAACCGCTAACTCTTCAACTTGTTCTAAGGTTACGCCTTGACGGTCACGCCAAGCTTGACGCTCTTCCTCGGAAGTTAGCTGATTTTTAGCATAGAACTGCTCGCAGGCAGCCGTTTTTTCTTCTGGGGTACAATGTACGGTGGCAATGGCTTGATCAATAATGATTTCTCGCAATAACTGAGGGAGTAATTGATATTTGGCTAACAGGGGAATTACTTCTTCAGCCGTGATGGTTTGGTCGCCAACCTTTAAAATGGCAGTCATCGTGGTGAGAAGCCTCTCAAGGTAGTGTTTTCAAGAACTTATAGATCAGGTGATTTCCAAGATAACATCTTGCTTCAAGGGAGTGTTATACTTCAGCGCCACTATTAATTGAAACTTTAGAAAAGTTAAGATTTTTCCTTGGGGGGAGGATTTTGATCATTTTTTTGCCCTGCGGTAATACAAGTGTGAATATCCGCGTTGGTTTTAATCGCTCCCGGTGTAATATGAGTGGCACAAGCGTGAAACCCTCTAGCTTGCAACACTTGAATCAGATACTCTCGTTTGGGAATATCGAAGCGTCCTCGGCGTCCGATTTCTGCCAAGGTATAAAAGTAGGGCGGGAAATCGGCTTCAGCTTCCATGAGAGTGAGGAGTTGTACCCGTTTAGACCATTGCCAGTGATGTGCTAATACTCTCATTTGCTTTAACCAAGATTTATTATGCAACATTCCCAGCCACAGTGGACCACTCAGGGTGAGGGATTTTTGGTCATGATCACAAAAGGAGCGCCCTAACTGACGCCAGGACACAGTTTGATAATTACCGCAGTGATGACAGTAACCCAGAAAACCGTAATTTTGCAACGTCAACGGCTGAGATTTGACCAAACGCACCATCAGGCGATAGGTTTGACCTGTAAACAGGGAGAATATCGGCGTAATCCCCAAACCCTTGGCGATGGCTTGCTGCTGGAGTTTACCAATTACCAGTCGCAATCCTTGTTCCTGGGCGGCGGGATGGTTGCGGGGATACGCCCCATAAATGCCTAAACTACTTTCTGAAGCATGACCTGTCAACTTGCGCCCATCGGTACTGGTGAGATAGAGGAGTCCCCCCAGTTTCAGCGCCCAGAGGCTGGTATCGAGATAGGGGGTAGGGGAACCAAAGCAATCGACATCGATGAAATCGTAGTAGTCTCGGCGGTTATAGCATTCAAAAAAGACTTGATTGGCGTCGAGATGGGTTAGGGTGGCAGTATGGGTTGCGATCGCGCCGGCTAAATTTTGCTGTAGAATCGGGTTCAGCTCTGGGTTTGCTTCATTCACCCATACCCAATCGGCTTGACTCTCCAACCGATAGCGCAGGGAACGCACCCCACAGCCACTCATCGCATCAATCACTCGCAAACCACCCATTTGGGACTTATAAATCGCCGCTGCTAAAACGCCCAAATCTCGCACTACTTGCGTTGAGGGGCGATAGAATGCATGACCAACTTTAAATGTGGCTTCGCCTTCGGTATGTTCAGTTAAATTTTGGTTCATCGTTGGCGGTTCACCTGAAGGTGTCCCTAATGACTCACTGACTGTGCCGTTAACTCGATTGAGGAATGAACTAAGGTTAACAACGGACCGGTTTGTTCTGTCCCATTGACAGATAAATCACTATGGCACAAATACAAGCGATCGCGAACTCGCCCTAACAAATCCTGTAAAATTCGCTGCAGGCGTTCTTCATCCGCTTTGATTTTATCGGCTTCTGTCCAAGGCTGTCCAAACCAATCCTTGAGAAATAAGGGCGCTGCAAATAATGTCGCGGCGCCTCCCTGACTCCAAAGATGAGATCCCGCATCTAACCAAAAATGCCAACGGTGATAGCCACGGGCGGCGCGATATTGAAAAATGGTGGCTAGGGTAACAGCCGAATTCGCTGTAGCTGAGAGACGACGAACGGGAAAGGAATTGGCTGTGACTGTCCCCCGACGCAATAATTGAATAAATTGAGAAATTGTCGCCTGTGGTGGTGTTCCCCCCCGGGCTATCTCCTCATCAGTAGTGTTAGCAGGGATTTTCCGCAATCGTCCATCTACTTCCCAATAATGTTGGGCGGTTTCCATGAGTTCCCGTAAAGCGGAAATTTGGTCGTAAGGTAGATTAGATCCATTCCACAGGAATTTCTGGATGGCGCGATCAAGAATAACCACACAGGAAGGAATCAGGCGTTGTTGTTGTTGTTCTCGTTGTCCCTCTAACCACTGCTGAATCTGAGTGTAAGCCGTTGTCGCCCGATGTCCTAAGCGATCCCAACGAGCAAAGGCTTCCACAGGTAATAAGCGGGGGGATTCGGGATCAGGGGAATAGCAGTAATCTGCGAGTAAACCCGCCCGCACGGGGTCAATATGGGGATTGGGAAGGGGGGAGTCGGCTTCAGCCGTAGCCACGGGTTCAGGTGGGCGACTGAGAACCACCAGCATTTGTGCGATCGCCTCTCGATCCACTAAGCGCCCTAATCCTGGATACACAAGGGTTAACAGGGTTAATAATGCCTGAATTAAGGGGGAACTAATCAGAGGGCGCTGTTCATTCAGAGGCTCTATAGGAATTCCCTGTTTGGTGAGAATATCCGTCAGAGTATACCGTGCGATCGCGTCTAATCCGGGTGCAATTATCGCAATATCCCCTGGTTCCACTTGTCCCGACTTCACCGCCTCTACAATCACCTCGGCGGTTAGGCGCAACAACTGAGCGCGGGACGTAGTTTGCAGTGACTGCAAAGACTCAGGTAAGTCTGACAATACCATAGGGTCGTTGAGCAGGTCTACCGCCATCGGCGATAACCCATCAGCCAAGGAATCATTCGGGTGTGGCGGTAAGGATTCCACTTGACATCGGGAGGATAATCCTGACAAATAATCCGGATCAGCGTTTAAGCCTAAACGCACTTGACCTTGAGGATTATAGGTAAACGCCCCCACGATACCCTGATCATCTAAGAGTAAATCAAACAAATCACGCGCGATCGCGGGATACTCATCTACATCATCTGCCAGTATCGCCCGATAACGCTGGGTTAAATACTGCTGATAAGTGGAATCGGCTAACATTTCCCGCCAATAGAGATCACAAATCAGACTGTATGTCAACAACCCCTTATCTAGACACCAGCGCCGCCAATCCAACAGCAGTTTACCAATCAATTCCCATTGATCCGGGGTGGCTTCGAGTTCCACCACTCCCTGTTCTAGAATTCTGGGAATCTCTTCAATACGAGTCCCACTCAGGGCGGCTAACTGTAACAAATCCAACAGACGCCGCACCCGAACCGACTCATTGGTTCCCGGTATCTGAATCAATCCTGACTCGAGTTGGGGACGCCACAACTGCATCGCTAAATCCTGTTCCGTTTCTGGGCGCAAGCGCAGGGGAAACTGGGCTCTGAGATTTAACCGTTGGATCAAAAGGGGCCAAAATAGAATCACTTCGTCCTGAAAGAATCCCAAGGGTGTCTGACAACGCACTGGATAACGCCCCTGTAATGTAGTGGTGAGGCGATCTGTCAACTCTCGACGATTATCAGCATTTGCTGCCAAAATTAAAAGAGCTGGCGTCTGATAGCGATCGCGCCGCTTTTTGCGGACAATGGGAGAGGATAACTGACGCGATCTACCCCATCCTGCTTCCACCCATTGGCGAAACAGAGTCACCAAGCGAGTTGTTTTGCCCGTGCGAGTGCCACCACTAATCCAAATTGAATCGGAAACCACGAGTTCTCCTAGGGTGAGTCTGCTACTATACCACCTACAGTAGACTATATTCATTCTGACTCAATTGAGAGCCAGGATTGCTCCAGAATATTTTTTATTGAGATTTTTAGCCATTTCGATGAAACTACCCTCTATTTTACGTCTGGCTAACCAATGGTTCTCGGATACACCCGAAAGAGCCTTAGATCAAGCTTACAAAGCTGCGTTAACCATTAAATCGATTGAAGATGAGCATTTTAATGGGCAAAAAATTGATTCTGGCTCCAGTCAACATAGTGATAGTGTTATTTCATATTTTGAAGCTGACTTAAAGAAATACTTAAATACCATTAGAGTTCGCTTACAAGAATTTAGAACCAGTCGGTCAATTTTTCGGATTTCTGAACCGACAAAAATGAATGGATTACTCGGTTCTCCAGACAACTTAGACCGGTATGATTACATAGAATTAACCGAAAGGCAAGCCATCGTCATCGAAAAACTAAACTTTATTGATCAAATTTTAAAACGATATTCAGAACCCGATCCATCCTCCCTTTCATTAATTCCACTCTCCACCAATCAAGTTGCTCAACCCAACGGCAATGCCAGAACTACAGCCAATGCCAAAAACCTATCAAAGTTGAAGCAGGTTAGGGTTAATCCCCCAAATGATGCATTAGAAACTGTATCGGATAAAACCGGTGTTGTGCCTCGGTCAATTCTGCGAACGGTCACTCGACTTCAGCGAGAACTTGATCCCAAAGCCGAAGAGGAAGTTGTCAAAAAGTTTCGCACGTCTCGAGACAAAACTTTAATTTCGATCAAGTTTATTTTAACACTGATCATTATTCCCATTTTAGCCCATCAGGTTGCTAAAACTTTCGTCGTTGGACCCATTGTTGACTCCTTTCGCCCAGAAAATGAACCCGGTATTTTCTTGAACATCGACATGAAGGAAGAAGCCTTCATAGAACTCCAGCGGTTTGAAGAGGAACTGCACTTTAAAAGCTTATTGGGAATGGCGCCTCAGTTATCCTCGGAAGAAATGGAAGAACAGCTGAGGACAAAAGCCGAAGAGCTAGCTGAAGCTTATCGATATCGCAGTTCTGATGCGATTAAGAATATTTTTTCCGACTTAATTTCTCTACTTTGTTTTGCGGGAGTTATTGTGACCAGTAAAGCGGATTTTGTGGTTCTAAAATCCTTTATTGATGATATTGTCTACGGACTCAGTGATAGCGCCAAAGCCTTTATCATTATTTTGTTTACCGATATGTTTGTCGGATTTCACTCTCCCCACGGTTGGGAAGTGATTCTGGCCGGAATTTCGCGACATTTTGGTATTCCCGAAAATCATGATTTTATCTTTTTGTTCATTGCCACGTTTCCGGTTATTCTCGATTCGGTGATTAAATATTGGATTTTCCGCTATCTAAACCGGATTTCTCCGTCAGCGGTGGCAACTTACCGCAATATGAATGAATAATTTTGTTTATATCATTGGTTTTTAGTCATTCGTCCTCCTTCTTCATCGGCTGATACTTTCTACCGCCACCGCGATGTACTTCTCCCTTTTTTCGAGCATGGGCAATAAGCACAATTTTTTCCAGAAAAACGCCATAGTTAGCCAGGTGTGGTTTTAGGATATTATCGGCAAATGTTTGCTCAGTTGATCCTTCAGCAAATAGGTAGAGACGAACCATTAATGGGGTCCTCCCCCAATAACATTTTTCTCCCAAACTTCCCCAAAACTGTATTCATCAAGCCAATCTGCCAATTCTGTGGAATCTAGCCGTTTAAAGTGCGACTCTTTACCCTGTCGATTTACTACAATGACATCTTCAGGCTCAAAGTTATCCAAAAAAGAACTAGATTGGGTGCTGATGAGAATTTGTGTATTATACGAAGCCTTGCCAAACATCGCAGCTACAACATTGAGAGCATAGGGATGAAGACCGAGTTCCGGTTCATCAACAACAATCAGTTCTGGCAGTTCATCTTCTGGCTGTAAGAGCAATGTGGTCAGGCATATAGCTCGCAACGTCCCATCAGAAAACTGATGGGGTCCAAACACCCTGTTGAAGTCGTCCTGCCATCATCTCATTCAGCAGCTTAAAAAACGAAACCAGGTTGCTTTTACCTGCTCCGTTGGCTCCAATCAAGACATTTAAGGAGCGCAACTCCAAATCCATCGTTTTAATGGACTTGAAGCCGTTGAGAATGATTCGTTGCAGCATGATTATTCTGCTGCTGTTTTCACAGAAGGCGGTATTTGACTAGACACTTCATAAAATGTAGTCGTGGGTGGCTTGATAAATAAATGAGACATCTTCTCCAAAATCTGTTGATAAGCCTCATTTTGATTTTCATCCATGTCTTCGATATGATCCCAAAAGATAACGGCAATTCCTTTATCCGTTCCAGGTTCTCGCAGCATGTATGCCCCTTGGAATCCGTGAGTGTAGGTCGAGACGGCTTCTTCATAAAGCTGTTGGGCTTCTTCAAATTTACCGGGCTTAAATTCCCCGATCGCTACATAGGCATACTTGTGTTTGAGAAAATCTAGAAATTCGCTCATTATTACACTCCTTATTGATTAAGTCAACAACTAAGTATCAATGACCAAGGACAAATGACAACTTTATATTGCCATCAATGTGGCAACTTTTTGCAAAAGCTGGGCAGGTTCTACGGGTTTGGGTAAGTAATCGTCAACGAGGGCGTTAAGATCTTGCTGTTCATCGGCTGAGAGTGAGGATGTAATCAAAGCCAAAACTTTGATGTGTGCTGTCGTAGTCTTATGGTGGAGATAATAGCTGATCTCATATCCGTCCATTGCTGATAACTGCCAATCCATAATCACAGCATGGGGTTGCAGCAGTTCAATTTGCCTCACGGCAGTCGAACTTTCGATCAGCCAAACTAGATGATAACCCGCCGCCGTGAGAATTTCGCAAATGGCTGTCGCACTGGCTTCATTATTTTCGATTAAAACGATACTCCCTGGCACCGGAGATCCCTTTCCCGATGGGGCGGCTGATTTGGTTGCGCCTGAAACAACGGATTGGATGGGCAAGCAAACGGTAAAGATAGAGCCTTTTCCAACAGTGGATTCAACTTCAATCGTACCGCCATGGAGTTCGACCAATTGTTTGGTCAGAGCTAGCCCTAAACCTGTACCTTCGTAGGTACGCTGATAGGTTGTCTCTAACTGCTGAAACTTTTGAAACATCAGGTGAATCTGTTCTTGGGGAATACCAATCCCCGTGTCTTCGATTTGAAATACAGCTAGATTATGTTCTCGCCACCCCCTTAAGGTGACTTTACCACCAGCCGGAGTAAATTTTATCGCATTTCCCAATAAATTAAACAAAATTTGCCGGAGTCGGCGTGGATCAGCATGAAAGCGATCCTTTTGGGTGGGGACTTGCCAATCCAGGGTTAATTCTATCTGGCTACTTCGGGCTTTTTCTTTTAAGGATTGTAAGGTTTGCTGGGCAAGATACCACAGGGAAAACTCGCTGATATTTAAAACGGCTTTCCCCGCCTCTAATTGGGAAAAATCTAGAATATCGTTAATCAGTTCCAGTAGGTGTTCCCCATTCTCTTGGATCGTTTCTAAATAACGCCGTTGCTTCTCAAGGGATACGGTTTTGCTACCTCCCTCCCCCAATGACCAACGCAATAATGTTGCCGATAGTCCAATCACACAAGTCAGGGGCGTTCGCAACTCATGACTCATCGCCGCTAGAAATTCACTTTTGGCATAGTTAGCGGCTTGTGTGGCTTGCAGCGCATCCCGAAGTTCTTGGGTGCGCTCAATTACTCGCTGTTCTAGGTTACTTTTTTGCTGGTGCGCTTGGGCATACAGTTGAGCCTGATAAATAGCAACAGCCAGGTGTTCGGCAATTTGCTTGAGAAATAGTTTTTCGCTTTCTTGCCACTGTCGGGGTGCAAAACATTGGTGGGCAATCAGTAATCCCCACAGGCGATTTTGAACGATAATCGGCGCGACTAACTTGGCTTTAACTTGGGTTTGTCGCAGCAGTTGGAGTAAGCAGGGAGAATCGCTGTAGGCGACTTCAATATCATCAATCGCCCCAGTAAATCCTTGGTGATATCGGGTGCGACAGTTAGGAATATGGAGGGCGCAGTCCTTTTCCTCTCGCCAATTGAGGACAGAACCAATTTTATCCGAATAGCGGGCTTCATAGGTGACACAACCCTCATCCTGTTGTGAGGGAAGCGGTGAAGTTAGAGATTTGGCGTTCTCGAATTGATCAGCAACATCCGTGGAATTGTCAACCTCGGTTTTATTACCCTCCTCGCTAACGTTAACCAAATCACCGTCAAATTGATAGATTAATAGGCGATCCACGTTCAAAAAATGGCGCACCTCATCGACAGCCGTGGAGAGGATAACGGGTAACTCTAAACTTTGGCGAATGTGAGTAGTAACCTGGTTAACCAGCCGTTCCTGTTCAACTTGTTGGCGTAGTGCTGCTTCAATGGGTTGACCCACCTCACAGTAAGGATAGATGGGTTCGTTGCTGATCGGATTCGCACTGAGTACATCCATCAACAACAGAGTAAATTCACTCTGGATATCCCCTTGGTTCGGTTCTGGATAGGTTTGGGCAAGTTGGAAAATATGGAAAATCTGGGGGGAGTTGGTGAAGCGTTGAGTAAGCCCGTCGAGAAAATCTGCGATCGCGTCTGACTCAAAGGTTAACCCAACCTGATACAGGCTTGAATGAGCATTTGTCTCAGTTTCCCCCGGTGACTCGATTGCAGCCGCGATGAGCAAGGCGCGGAACACTGGAGACACCAGCACTGTAAATCGTTGCACCTGTTGATCTAGACCCACGGATACAATGGGTAAGTCCTGCGATCGCAAGAGTACAGCTTTCCTACCAACTTTTACCTGCATCTGCTGCAATAACTCTTGCAGCCGCTCGAACATTGACAATGGCAACGTTCGGCTAAATCTTGGATTCCCCAATATCGCCATGAGTTTGGTTAGTTTGAGCAAGTGACAATGCTTCACCCCTGATTTGGTGTAAGCTGAGCCTCTATTCGATGCTATCCAAGATATAGCGGTTTATTTATAACATCTTTATTAAAATTTTTAGTATTTTATGCTCTATCCATCATGGTATCACTTTGTAAAGGATGTAAACTTTTGTCAGCAGGTATTATGTTCACATCTCCCGGCTATCACTTACCTACTGGAGCCAGATGGAAAGATCCCTTTGGAGTAAATCTTGTAGCTTCAAGATGTCTTCCCGATACACCTCAATGAGCTGCTGACGTATTTCATGAGGCAGTTTCGGCGGTTGCTCTAAGTTTTGGTTTCGCAAATCCACGTATGTTTTGTATATCTTATTCGACCATCGTTGAGAAATAATTGGGGATAAGGTATGGTAAATCGGCTTTATTTTTTTAATAAAACTATCTATTCTTTTATTTCTAGGTATACCTCCTTTATTCGCAGACCCAAAAGATTTATTAATTGTAAAACTTGAATCAATTCCTAGAAAATTAAATATGTCTTCCATTAATTCATCAGGATTATCTTTTAAATTTTGGAACAAACCTAACTTTATCTGTTTAGCGGGAAAGAGGCTATAGTATCGCTGTAAATGGCTATAGTAAAATCCTCCTCTGATTAAACCCGATCTTTTTTTAACAATGTAATGAAAGTCATCAATTATTTCTTGATGCGTATAACTGGACAACTTCCTCACACCAAGCATTAGCAGCATAATATACAAGGAATACGTTCTATTAGCTGGATCACGCAAGATAGCAATAAGCTTAGCGTTGGGAATGTGGTATTGTATACGTTCAGCCGCTTGAGGATGAGTTAAGTAGCTCGTTGAGGCTTCACCAATGGCTATTTCATCAGAGGCTCCTTGAAATAAAGCTTGATAATCCTCTAAAGTAGGGATAGGATAATCTTTCGTTCCATTTTTTGAGAAAAAATGCGGCTCTTTCCGAGGACTCATATAAATTTGAGGATGTTGTTTGAGATATTGATAAACTGTTGTAGTTCCCGCTTTCGCTGCACCGATGACCAAAAAGTTAGGTAATCTCATACAATCAATACAGTCCCAACCTAAATGAATACACATAAAATACCACAGGATCTCTAAAAAGACTATGCATCGGATTGCTGCGACACCGGGAGGATGGAATCCACAAGCAGAAGGAGTCATCTTTATTGAGCAGACACCTGCGCCGATTATTTTAATCACAGCCGCTGACACTGATATTCAAACCTTGGCGGCGTCAATGGCTCATTTGCCCCCAGATTTTCCCGCGATTCGAGCCGTTAACCTCTTACAATTGCAGCAGGAATTAACGATTGATACCTATTCCGACCAGGTTTTAGAGAAGGCAGACGTTATTATTATTCGGCTTTTGGGTGGATCTGCATACTGGTCTTATGGATTGGAAGTCGTGCAAACAATGGTGCAACAAACAGGAGCTAACTTAATCCTATTGCCAGGGGATGATCGCCCAGATCCCAATTTAATTAGTCATTCTACCATTCCGTTAACCGCCGTTCACCAGCTATGGCGCTACTTTATTGAAGGAGGTGTAGAGAATTGTACCAACGCCCTGAAATTTGTAGCAGATTTGTGCTTGGGAAGAAGCTATGAGCCTCTACCTCCTAAACCGATACCGCGTGTGGGGGTTTATGGGTGGGGAGATGAAAGCGCTAAAGCGCTTACTACTAACTCTAAAGTGGGGATTTTGTTTTATCGCGCTCATTATTTGGCGGGAAATACATCACCTATTGATGCACTTTGTCAAGCTTTAGTCGAACAACAGTTGAATCCTGTGCCACTATTTGTCTCGTCATTACGTGATCTGGAAGTACAAGCGGAGGTATTATCCTATTTCCAACCAAAAGATGGTGCGGGAATTGAGGTTTTGCTGAATACGACGAGTTTCTCTGTTGCTAAATTAGATTCTCAGGAACTATCCCTGATAACTAAGGACGAAAATTCCTCTGATTCAACCCTCAAAAGCCAAACGTCACCCCATCGTAGGGGCGAAGCTTATGCGTCCAGATTGTTCGATTCGACGACTAAATTTTCGTCGCATAAGCTTCGCCCAGTCACAGGCATAGACAATGAAATATCCGGATTAGAGTTATGGCAACGTTTGGATGTACCTGTACTACAAGTCATTTTTAGTGGCGGGACAAAGGAACAATGGGATAAACAGTTTCAGGGATTAACCCCTAGAGATACGGCAATGAATGTAGCATTGCCAGAAGTGGATGGACGGATTATCACTCGTGCGGTTTCATTTAAGGCGGTACAAATCTGGAATCCGCTGCTGGAAACGGATGTAGTGGTTTATGAATCGGTGCGCGATCGCATCAATTTTGTCGCCTCTTTAGCCGCGAATTGGGTGAAATTGCGCCAAACCCCGCCATCACAACGGCGTATTGCCCTCATCTTAGCCAATTATCCTAACCGAGATGGACGCCTCGCTAATGGTGTGGGGCTCGATACCCCTGCAAGCTGTGTGGAAATTCTTCA
Source organism: Coleofasciculus sp. G1-WW12-02 (assembly GCF_040219735.1). Lineage (NCBI taxonomy): Bacteria > Bacillati > Cyanobacteriota > Cyanophyceae > Coleofasciculales > Coleofasciculaceae > Coleofasciculus > Coleofasciculus sp. G1-WW12-02. The sequence continues at coordinate 68,083 of NZ_JAVJRX010000036.1, forward strand.
GGCGTTGCAAGAGGCGGGGTATCAGGTAGAAGATAGTCCAGAAACCGGAGAAGAACTGATCCAGCGCTTAACCAGTGGGGTAACAAATGACCCCGAAGGATGGGAATTACGTCCTGTACAACAGTGGTTATCTGAGCAAGATTATCAAGATTATTTTAATACTTTACCTTTAACGGTACAACAAGGAATCTGTAACCGTTGGCATGGGGAAACTAAAAACTCAACATTTCCCATTCCTGGAATACAACTGGGTAATATATTTGTCGGCATTCAACCGTCGCGGGGTTATGATATTGACCCAGGATTAAATTATCACGCGCCGGATTTAGAACCAACGCCCGCTTATTTAGCCTTTTATTATTGGCTGCGGCAGAAATTTGGGGCGCATGGGGTGGTACATCTGGGTAAACATGGCAATTTGGAATGGTTACCGGGGAAAAGTTTGGCACTATCCCAAACCTGTTATCCAGAAGTCGCATTAGGGACAATGCCCCATTTATACCCATTCATTGTTAATGATCCAGGGGAAGGGTCACAAGCGAAACGGCGATCGCAAGCTGTGATTATTGACCATCTGACACCACCGATGACTCGCGCTGAACTCTATGGTTCTTTGCAACAGCTTGAGGGGTTAGTGGATGAATATTACGAAGCGCAAAGCTTAGATCCCTCTCGCTTACCGATGATCCGCGATCGCATTACTCAATTGGTTATCCAAGAAAACCTGCACCAGGATTTGGGATTTGAGGATAGGGTGGAACGCCGAGAAACAAAGGCTGTAGGGGCGGGTTTTACCGATAACGTTCTGTCGATGTCAGATAGCTTGACTAAACCCGCCCTTCTAAAGGAAGCTGGGGAAGCGAATCTTTTAACTCAAATCGATAGTTACCTGTGTGAATTAAAAGAAGCTCAAATTCGGGATGGGTTGCATATATTAGGACAGTGTCCCCAGGGACGACTATTGCGAGACTTAATTGTAGCAATTGCCCGTCATCCGGGGAGGGGGCGCTTAGGATTAACTCGTGCGATCGCCCAAGACTGGGGATGGGACTTTGATCCCCTGATTCCAGAGGGTGACAATAACAGAGACGCGATCGCACAATTAGAAGCCCAAGCCTCTCAATTGGTAGAATCCCTAATCTCTAGGGGAGATGGGGGAGATAAGAGAGTAAACTCAACACCCAACACTCAATATTCAAAACTTAATTCCCTAATCGGACAACGAACGCAACAGGAATTAGACTGGATTCGCGATCGCCTTTTACCCGCCCTAACCCAAACATCCCAAGAACTTACTCATCTGTTGCAGGGATTAGATGGGCGCTATGTCGAGAGTGGGGCGGCGGGTGCGCCAACGAGGGGACGCCCGGAGGTATTACCCACAGGGCGCAATTTTTACTCCGTTGATATCCGGGCGATTCCCACCGAAACGGCGTGGGATGTGGGACGAAAGGCGGCGGAAGCGGTGGTTGAACGCTATACCCAGGATAATGGGGAGTATCCCAAAACACTGGCATTATCTGTATGGGGAACGTCAGCCATGAGAACTGGGGGCGATGATCTGGCTCAGGCGCTGGCGTTGTTGGGTGTACAACCGATTTGGGATCGCCCCTCACGTCGGGTGGTGGATTTTGAAATTCTGCCCCTGTCGGTGTTAGGGCGTCCGCGTGTGGATGTGACGCTGCGGATATCGGGCTTTTTTCGCGATGCTTTCCCCAATCTAATTGATTTATTTTACAGTGCCGTGGTCGCTGTTGCCGCACTGGATGAATCCCCGGAGGACAATCCCTTGGCGGCGCAAGTGAAACAGGAGACAGAGTTTTGGTGTCAGGCGGGATTGAGTCAAGAACAAGCCCAGGCGCGATCGCGCTATCGTGTTTTTGGCTCGAAACCGGGGGCGTATGGTGCAGGGTTACAGGGATTGATTGAGGCGCAAAACTGGCGTGATGAACAAGATTTGGCGCGGGCGTATATGAATTGGAGTAGTTATGCTTACTGTGGTACGTCTTCCCAAAATCAGGAGGGAGTTGCAGCACCAGAAGCCTTTGCACAACGCCTGAAGCAATTGCAAGTTGTTTTACATAATCAGGATAATCGGGAACACGATTTACTCGATTCTGATGATTATTATCAGTTTCAAGGGGGGTTAACCGCATCGGTACGAGCACTGACGGGTAAGAATCCGCAAACCTATTTTGGGGATAATTCGATTCCTGAAAATCCCAAGGTGCGACGGCTACAGGAAGAAATTGCCCGCGTTTACCGTTCCCGTGTGGTGAATCCCAAATGGATTGAAGGGGTAATGCGCCACGGATATAAGGGGGCGTTTGAAATGGCGGCGACTGTGGATTATTTGTTTGCTTATGATGCCACAGCCAATTGTGTGGCAGACTATATGTATCAAGGGGTGACGGAGGCTTATCTGTTGGATGATAGGGTACAAGAGTTTATCCAGCAAAAGAACCCCTGGGCGATGCGGGATATGGCAGAACGGTTACTAGAGGCGCATCAGCGATCGTTGTGGCAATCCGCTAAACCTGAGATACTGGAGCAATTAAGAGCGATCACCCTGCAAGCAGAAGCCGTGATTGAAGGGTTAACTTGAGCGACTGACTTTTGAGTGATTTTTGAGTGATGATGAGACAATACGCCCATTCTAAAACATACGTTTCTTTCTCCAGAAGTAGCTGATGTGACACTTCAATGGGTGGAATGCGGATTGACAACCGTCTCACCTTACGGGGTTAGGATGTATCCAGGATTAGAAAACTCAATTGCTGAGGCGTTGCTGAATGGACTGAATCACAGCAGCGTCTTTTTGTTTCTAATTTCACTTGAATAATGAGTTGTCTTTTTTGCCCAATCTATCGGTGTGACAGTTGAACCTGTGGAACACCACCGGCAAATAGTCTCTGGTCAGTCAACTACCATTTTGTATAGATAGGATTAGAAAACTCAATTACTGCGGCGTTGCTGAATGGACTGAATCACAGCAGCGTCTTTTTTGTATCAAATACTTTTGTATAAAATACTACAGAATTATATCACAAAATTTGTATCTGTAGCAATCGCCAACTTGAAGGCGGCAAAAGAGCGCCCGTGATACTTGGCTATTCCCATACCCAAAAGGGTTGTTTTTGATGCAGTAAATTCCCTAACTACACTTATTTTTTCAACAAATTAAATTTTCAGGCAATGCTGCACTAGGGTAATACCGCGATCAGATTAACTCTGACAGGAGTATAAAAAAATTGAGACGGCAAAAGGACAGTGAAGCCTTTTCCGTCACAATTTGTTATAATTTTTGCCAGGACTAGAAAACTCAATTGGTCAGGCGTTGCTGAATTAACGGCTTAATTCAGTGGCGCTTTTTGTTTAATCTTAACTTTAGCGAAGTTTTCGGGAGACTGTCTACGGAAATTGCCGGAATTTACTGAAATTTTAGGACAAATCTTACTTTTGTCAAGATTTTGGGATCAAAGCGCCTAGTCACACGAGAGAACTCGCTCCTTCTCTAAGTGGGGTTATTTTTAAGATAGTCGGCAATTGTGAAATTAAAGTGAAGACGCCGACGAAATTTCCCCGCTTCCCGATATGGCATGTTCGGGTTTATATATTTTCCCCCTACTGAGGTGCGTTTCAAGTTTCTTTGCTGATCACGAATTAACGGGTGAGGGGATAGGGGGGATAGGGGGGATGGAGAGAGGAAGCGGCTCATCGTAGCATCTGAGGAAAGTAGAATTTTGAATTTTGAATTCACTCAGAACTCTCCCAGAGGCTGAAGGGTTTGATCCAACGGCGGTGAATTGCCCAGTCGAGGGTAAAACGGGCGATCGCAAATTCGATTAGACTTTCGATGACCAAGATACCCCAAACCCAAAGGGTATCGGTAATATGTGGCTGTCCCTCTATTACCGCCAAACCCCGCACCAAGCCAAAGGCTAAAACCACTCCCGCTTTAAGTTGGGGATTTTGATCGTCCCGGATAGCGTAGCGGTAGGTGACGCCAAACAAAAAGCCGGACAAAAACGCGATCGCGACTTTGATGAGTAGAGTAAAGTCAACCTGGAAATCTAGTAAGCTGAGGACAGGCGACTGGGTTGGTAGGAGCAGCAAATGCAACAGCGCGATCGCACAATAGGTTAAGGTTAGGGATAATCCCCCCAGGATAGCGGCTTTCAGGGATTCGATCCGTTCAGCGTCAGTTGGGTTAAAGGAAGAGTTCACGACTTTCTTTTCCTCAGGGTCAAAGACGGTTCAAATTGAATTATGATAAACCTTGGAGTCATTTCTTAATCATTACTCATAAAGCACGATGGATATTTTGACATTAGGCTGGGTCGCCACTCTGGTTCTGTTCACTTGGTCAATTGCAATGGTAGTCTGGGCTCGTAACGGGTTCTAGAGGGATTGTGGAAGGTTCTGTTTTTACCGTAGTATTTTTTGCGGCGGCTGGATTATTAGTCCTGGTGACTGGGGGTGTCGCTTATTTGACAGCCGCCGAATGGCGCGATCGGCGTCGCCGCGATCGGGATAGGAAACTCTAACCGAGTCAGTCACAACAGGTTGAATACCCCTGTTTTCTCCTCTCCAGCCTGTTGCGCCGTCGGGACACGATACTGTCGTGTCCTGCTCACCCACTCCCAAGCTTTTGGTGGAAGATAGGACGATGATAAATCACATTAGATGTTGAAAGCTGCTAGGTTTAGCGGTATAAGGAAATAACTGTACCTTCTGAATGCGCTCACATCTTTAGATTATGGCTTCAACCTATTCATTTGATATTGTCAGTGATTTTGACCGACAAGAGTTGGTGAATGCCTTAGACCAAACCAATCGCGAAATTAGCAACCGTTATGACTTGAAAGACACGAAGACAACCCTTGACTTGAGTGATGAGGCAATTACCGTCAATACCGATAGCGAATTCACCCTAGATAACTTGCATAACATCCTGCTCACCAAAGCCACCAAGCGCAACCTCTCCCCGAAAATTTTTGACTACGGTAAAGTAGAATCGGCTAGTGGTAATCGAGTACGCCAAGAAATTAAACTGCAAAAAGGAATTAGCCAAGATCTTGGTAAAAAAATCGCCAAATTGATTCGGGATGAATTCAAAAAAGTACAAGCCTCGATTCAAGGCGATGTGGTTAGAGTATCGAGTAAATCTAAAGATGATTTACAACAGATTATCGAGCGATTGAAACAAGAAAATTTACCCGTAGCGCTGCAATTTACGAATTATCGATAGAATCCACAAGCTAGCGTAAAGATGTAGGGGCGGGTTTAGGAATTAAACCAGGAAACTCACCTCAAACTAAACAATGAAACCCGCCCTAATCCCAACTCGCATCCCTTACTACAAACCCCATCTAATCCATTATTGCGTCTGGATTATCATTAAAACTAATTAAATTCAAATGCTGCGGATTTTGAATCAAATAGTTAGCGACTAAATACCCCGCAATTGTCCAAGTTTGATAGAGCCGCGCCTCTCTACCAATGGTTTCACCCATTTCCCCATCATAATATTCGGGCCACTCATCATCGAGTAAGTATGCCTCCGCCGTTTCAATAGCTTTTTCAGCTAACTCCACTCTCTGCGTTTTTATCGCCGCCGCTGTCAACGACCAAAGTAAAACGGGCCAACTTCCTCCATTATGATACGACCAGGGAATATTTTTCGGGTCACATCCAGTCACCGTTTCCCAATCCCGACCCACAACCGCTGGATAACAGAGTTTCATTGGCATATTGCCAATCAACTTTGACCATTGTATTTCAATTAAATTCATAATGCTTTGCGATTGCTCAGGAGTCGCCAAACCGGAAATAATAGCCAATAAATTCCCCTGACCAAAAAAGCGAAAATCAATCCAACCGACGCCTAAATTCCCCGCTAAATATCCGCCTTTGCGGTTGAGCCAAAGTAAAACCCAATCAGGTACAGACGATTCGTAGATATTAAATTTATTTAACGCCGTTTCTCCAAACTCTTCGGTTTGGTAGCGATAGATTGCCCTCAATCGTTTGGGGTCTAACCAATACCGTTCTCGAATATAATGGGTGAGCAACTCTAAACGGTGATCAATTTCCCGCTTTTGAATATAGCTTTCGTTTTGCAGGAGTTCATAACGTGCAGCATGTAAAGCCTGATGAAATAAAGCCTGAATTTCTAATGGATGTCCATAAACAGCCATACGACGGTCAATCATAAATGCCGCTTCGGGGACTAATAAGGTAGGCGTCATATCGAAGCGCTGGCTTAAGCAAATATCCAAAATTAACTGGATACCGCGTTGGAATTCCAGGCGATGGACAATACTTTCATCAGGTCGATTGGCTATCTGACACGCCTTTTCATACGCCCGTAAGAGAATAATCCACCACAACCCCGAATCAACAGGCGTGACTCTACCGATTGCCCGTTGACCAAAATCTGGCTCAATATTTTGAGTTGATGTGACTTCAAAACTAGCAGGCATCAAGCCTTCTCCCAAGCGAATCCCATCAATGAGAAGTTCTTTCCCTTGCCAGGTTTGCCTCACTTTGGCAAATAATCCTTCACCCTCTTTTGTCCTTAGTTTATCCGACTGCAAGCCTAGGGTGAATTCCAAGAAGTTGCGGACAATCTCCCGTTCCCCTTGCATGAGGAACGCCAGTCCCGATGGGAAAAAATCGCGGACAAAGCAGTGACCATAATTGAGTTGTTCTTCTTTAGGAGCAGGTTCCTTGGAGGCTACAGTGCCAACAGGCTTTTGCTGATAACTCATGATGGAGAGTTTCAGTCGTTCTTGTGCCGCTTTTACCATCTGGCGATTCATTCAGCTGCTCCTATTTATGCTTCTACTTTTTTACCCAGACTCAGTTGCGCCAAAACGGGGTCTTAATCATTGTCGTTTACGGCTACTATATAGGACATTTTACTCTAGCTTTTGGTGACGTACTTTTGCAGAAAAGTACACCAATATAAATCACACTCTTGCTTGATAATTCTTGCTCCGAGAGTTTCACTCCTGCTGTTACTTAAAGCACAGAATAAAAGTGATGTCAATCACACATTAGGCAGAATCACGATGTTTATCCTTTGAAAATGTAATACCCTATTCCGCTGAACGTGCTACAGATACGAGGTTAAAAGGTCTGCCCAAAAGTAAAGGATGTATCGCATTTTCAAAAGAAAGGGGTATGAGAATATTTTTAGCTAGCTGGAGTTGGCTTGTATGGATAGCATTTACCAAAAGATTGCCGTTGCTACTGTTTCTGCTTTGAGCCTAGTTGCCATTGAAACTAAGGCAGTAGTAGCGGCTACTGTCACCTATGATTTTACAGCAGTGATTACTCGTGATGTCACGGGGGGTTCTCTGTTGGGTCAAAAGTTTGAAGGTTTTTTCAGCTACGATGACTCGACGCTAACAGGAATAGGGCAAGAAAGGTTGGGTGGAGCTGCTGGAGACGTTAAGGGAGTCAAGGTTAGTTTGAATTTTTTAGGTGTCACCTATACAGAAGCCTTACAGAAGGGAGATTACCCAGTGGTAGATGTAAGATTCGTTGATGGTAAGGTAGACTCTTTCAAATATTATTTCTTTGACAAGCAGGAAAACACCTGGTTTTTACTAGGTGGTAACCATAACACCAATGTTGCTCGCGGACCTGGTGTTGGTCAGGTATCCTACACGTTGCGTGAGGCGACTACACCCGTTCCTGAACCCCTAACCCTCTTAGGTTCAGTAGCAGCATTAGGATTTGGAGTATTGCTCAAGCAAGAACATTCCCGACAGGATAAAAAAAGTTAACGACTGACTTTACTTTCCAGGGGAAGCCGGAAAACTGCCAAATAGCCAAGGTAATTCTTTTTAAGTAGAGGCAATTTATGAATTGCCCCTACAGGTACAATACCAATTCGCTAAATGTCTGCCCTATCGCTAGAACGTTGTCAACTTTCTGTTGATTCAATTATTTGTGGCAAACTGAAAGCGAAACAGTATCTGTCCTCATCCCTACATACTCGACATGACCTCCCGCGCGGCTTCTAGAGTGCGGTCAATATCCTCATCCGTATGCGCCAAGGAGGTAAATCCTGCCTCAAACTGGGACGGTGCTAGATAAATTCCCCGTTCTAACATGCCCCGATGGAAGCGACTGAACTTGGCTAAATCCGATTTTTTGGCATCCTCGTAGTTATGCACAGAACCCACGGTGAAGAACATGCCAAACATGGCACTAATTTGTCCACCACAAGCAGGATGACCCGTTTCTTTGGCGATTTCTAATAACCCGTTGGACAGTTTTTTGGTGATTTTGTCAAGCTGTTCGTAAGTTCCGGGCTTTTGTAGTAACTCCAGGGTTTTAATGCCAGCCGTCATCGCCAGGGGATTACCAGAAAGGGTGCCGGCTTGGTACATTGGACCTGCGGGTGCAACCATGGACATGATATCTTGACGTCCACCATAAGCACCCACGGGTAAACCCCCACCAATCACTTTACCTAATGTAGTTAAATCAGGAGTGACGCCAAATTTTTCTTGAGCGCCGCCGTAGGCAATACGGAAACCCGTCATCACTTCATCAAACACCAAAAGCGCACCGTGTTCGTGAGTGAGCAGGCGTAAGCCTTCCAGGAATCCGGCATCCGGGGGAACGAAGCCAGAGTTACCAACCACAGGTTCGAGAATGACTCCGGCAATACTATCAGGATTGGCTTCAAAGAGAGATTTGACCGATTCCAAATCGTTATAAATGGCAGTCAAGGTATTGGCTGTCGCTGATTTAGGGACACCGGGAGAATCGGGTAAGCCCAGAGTAGCAACCCCAGAACCCGCTTGCACGAGGAGCATGTCAGCGTGACCATGGTAACAGCCAGAGAATTTGATGATTTTATCTCTACCAGTAAAGGCACGCATCAGACGAATGACTGCCATACAGGCTTCTGTACCGGAATTGACAAACCGCACCATTTCGATACTGGGAACGGCTTCAATTACCATGGAAGCTAGGACGTTCTCTAGCACGGAAGGAGCACCGAAGCTTGTGCCTTTTTCCAGGGCGTCGTGCAGGGCACCAATGACCTCTGGGTGGGCATGACCGCAAATTGCAGGTCCCCAAGTGCCAACATAGTCAATGTACTGATTGCCATCGACATCCCAAATGTAGGCGCCCTTAACGCGGTCAAATACAATGGGTTGTCCGCCGACAGACTTAAATGCCCGAACGGGTGAACTGACACCCCCCGGCATCATGTTCTGGGCAGCTTGGAAAATTTCTTCTGATTTCGTGGTTTTCCAGGACGAGGTAGTAACCAAAATTGTCTCCTGTTATTCGATGCTTATCTCTATCAGGATAAAGTTTAGCGGGGATTCGGGAAATAGGGGCGGGGAAGCTGGGGGAGCAGGGGAAGCAGGGGAAGCAGGGGGAGAGCCAAAAATTCTAAATTTTCCTGACATTATCACTGTGTAGTGTTAATGATAGTATTGATGTGACGTAAATTAAGTCAAAGGTTGAGGAGAAATCATGAATAAGAATAATCTGCTTCGCAATATTCTCATCGGTACGGGTGTGGCTGCGGTTGGTGGTATTGGCACGAAACTCGCGGTTGATTATTTACGCAACCGAGACCAAGAAGAAGTGGTTGATGAAAGTCAAGAAGAAGCCCAACCCACTTCTGCACAAGAGGTAGCTTATGCGACAGTCGCCACGGATTCGGTACAAAGTTTCCTTGATGCTAGCTTTGGTGATGCAGGTCGTTATACCCCCACTCGTCCACCTAAAGTTTTCGAGTATCAGGGACAACAATATATGGTGATTTGGGCTTACGACAATCAGAAAGATAAAAACCAAATGTTGGCATTTGCTTATACCGATGAAGGGCGAAAAATGATTGCTAGTGTAGGGTATACGGCAAACAATACGGATTATAATGTTAACCTGGGAAATAGCCCCTTTTGTGTTGATGTAAATGGAGAACAAATTACATCAGGACAAGGTGAAACCTCTGGCGCTGAAGAAGTGGACTTTGTTTTAGCCTAAGCTGAATTGAATTAGGTTTAGCATTACCCTTTGTGGTAGGATAAGGTGGTTTAAATAGCCACCTTATTTTAATTTGTCGTTATCCGAAAAACCGAATGACCAACGATTTGCAACCCACCCTGAATGTTCAAGCTGCCATTGAACAGCGTCGTGCGGCGCGTTCTTTTCGTCCAGATGCGATTCCAGAGGCTATTCTAACAGAAATCTTTCGTTTAGGCGTGCGATCGCCCTCGGGTTACAATCTGCAACCTTGGCGGTTTGTGGTGGTGCGGGAATCGGCTAATCGGGAAAAACTAAAAGCTTGCGCCTTCAATCAGCGTCAGGTGGGAGAAGCTCCCGTGGTGCTAATTTGTTGTGGCGATCGCCGCATCAACCAAAAGGAGTATATTGAGTCCGTGATTCAACTGGGACAAGCCACAGGTGCAGCCAATGACGCCTATGCTGATATGATGCGATCGGCGATTCCTCAGTTATTTGAAAATAAACCTTCGTTTGACTCCCTAGAAGCCTGGACAAATCGCCATACTATGTTAGCTGTGGCGCATTTAATGATTGTGGCAAAAAGTTTTGGCGTCGATACCTGTCCCATGGAAGGATTTGCCACCGCGCAAGTGAAGGAAGCGTTTAATATTCCGGCGGATGTGGATGTTTGCTGTTTATTGGCGATGGGATATGCGGCTGAACCGTTTAAAGAATACGGGGGACGCTTTGATATTGATCAGGTTTTTTATCAGGAAACTTTTGGCGAGTCATAAGCTAAGGAAGACATTAGTCACTGGAAACTTGATCTTCACGCCGGATCAGAGTAACCCCGATATCATCCTAGCGAGTGGAGATGCCAAGTTCATAGGAGCGAATGGTGATGAACTCCAGGCTGAAATCAAGGATAGTGAATTAGGCACCACGACGGGAATCGCTACGGGGACATTTCTGTTTGTCGGTGGGACTGGACGTTTCGATCAAGCACAAGGTAGCGCCGACTTTACGGTGACCCAGGATCTCAATTCAGGAACATTTGACGTGGTGGCTCAAGGTCGCATCGATTATTAACGGTTCAGACTACCCATAAGTCTCTGTGACGTGGGGAAATGATATTGTAGAGACGTTGCCTGTAATGTCTCTACTCTCACAGGGGAAACTTATGCTGACTGAACTACAAACGCGCAAACTGACTAAATTTTTCAGTATGCACGATGCTAAATTTGATGGCGCTTTAGCTTATCAAGATTTTGAAAATATTATAAAAAAATTGGCGGCGTTAAGACACTGGGGTTCGCGCTCTCCTAGGTATCAGATTTTACTGAATAATTGTAATCGTAACTGGGAAGAATTGAAACGAGATGCCGATACAACCCACAACAAAAAAGTGAGCTTGGAAGAATGGTTGGTCTATTATGATATCATTTTGAGTGATGAGAAAAAATACCTGCACAATATCCATTTTTTCATGGAATTGGTTTTTGAGGTGTTTGATGGAGATGAGGATGGGAAAATGAGCCAAGCGGAGTGGGCAGGGCTTTTAAGTGTTTACAATGTGTCGCCTGTTTACGCTCCAGGAGTATTTCCTAAATTAGATACCAATCAGGATGGTTTTTTAAGTAAAGAGGAAGTATTGCAACTGATTCGTGACTTTTTCTACAGCGACAATCCGGAAGCGCTAGCTAACGAAATGTTTGGACCTTATTGATTTAGGGGTGTAGGGGTGCAGGGAAGATAAGGAAGATAAGGGAATTATACTGTCTTCTTAGAGCGTCCGTCGAGTAACTCAATCTCCACCGAAGCCTTAACCCAAGTGCCAGATTTTCGCGCCAACAGAGGATCACGTCGTCCTCTGTTGTTGCTTTTGTTGCTGGTCATTAACAGTGATAAGTAAGCTGAAATCCAAATCCTAGTTTAAACTCCAGTATGAATCAGTTTTGAGATAAATCGCCGACTTCGGTAAACTTTATCATATTTACTGTTAAGGACTATGCAGACTAGCCAAAAACTTTCCCTTCCCACCATGGGCTGTGGAACTTGGGCGTGGGGAAACCGACTACTCTGGGGGTACGACGAAAGCATGGATGAGGAGTTGCAAGCTGTCTTTAATCTGTGTGTAAGCAACGGCGTCACCTTATTTGATACAGGTGATTCTTATGGAACAGGCAGATTAAATGGACGCAGTGAGCAACTCCTGGGACGATTCTCTAGCGACTATTTTGGTATAAACCAAGAGAACATTTGCATTGCCACCAAGCTAGCCGCCTATCCCTGGCGATTAACACGCGGCTCAATGGTATCCGCCTGTCAAGCCTCTGGGCGACGATTGGGACGAAATGTTGATTTGGCACAGATGCATTGGTCTACTGCTAATTATGCACCGTGGCAAGAAGAACGGCTTTTGGATGGTTTGGCTGATCTCTACGAAAAGGGACTGGTTAAGGGAGTTGGACTCTCTAATTATGGACCACTACGACTTAAAGAAATTTATCCCAAGTTTAAAAAGCGAGATGTTCCGATTGCTACGCTACAAGTTCAGTATTCACTTTTATCTACCTATCCCGTCACAGAATTGGGTATCAAAGATGTTTGTGATCAACTAGGAATTCAACTCATTGCCTATAGTCCTCTTGCTTTAGGACTGCTGACGGGAAAGTATTCAGAGAAAGGTTCCTTTCCTAAAGGGTTACGCCGTTTGTTATTTAAGCAGTTATTACCAGGAATCCAGCCGCTTTTGGCATGTTTACGAGAAATAGCGTCCTCCAGAGAGAAAACTATGGCGCAAGTGGCGATTAATTGGTGTATTTGTAAAGGCACAATTCCGATCCCTGGCGCTAAAACGATGAAACAGGCACAGGAGAATATTGGTGCGCTGGGATGGCAATTGAGTGCTGGCGAGATGACTGAATTGGATCAAGTGGCGGCAAGTTTAGATAAGGCGATGGTTCAAAATATCTTTCAAACCCGATAACTTCTATTGGTGATTGGGGAAGAGGGTAAATTTTGACCTGGGTATCAATTCGCGATCGCACCGACAACCATCCGTGTCAACTTAAGCCAAATCAGTTAGTGAGCAGGCTTCCAGGCACACTCTCGTTCCCAGGCTTAGCCTGGGAATGCCTCTGTTGAGGCTCCGCCTCCTTTGACAAGCGGCTGGAGCCGCTTAAGGAGCATTTCCAGCAATTAGCCTGGAAACGAGAATGGGTAAGGGTTGTGACTTAAGTTGACACCAAGGACTGACGACGTGCGCCCTGATTAAGGAATGTTATGGTATCATTTCCCTATACACTACTCGACTTCTAGAGTCAAACTTGGCATTAGCCGCTGTAAGTTTTTTAATGACTTACCTTGCCACGGAATATTCTGAGAGCCTTTCACAATCATTTTAATCGTCTTTTTCTGTCGAACTTTAATCGCAAATTTCGACAACATACTAATTCCCGAACTGTTGAGAAATTGCAGATCTCGTAAGTTTAGCGTCAGGATAGAGGGCTGACTGTCTATGGCTTGATCGAGTAAATCGATAATCGGCGCATATTCTTCAGAGCCACTTAGCCGCAGGGAACCTTTCCAATAAACGGTCGAATTTTCTGTATCATAAAACACACTATACGTGTCGCTTTTAACTTCCATTTTTCCCATCCTTGACAAAATTATGACTTTCTTAAAAACTTAGCAAATCAGTAAAATTAGTTATAGACTTTTCGGGAAATTAAAATTGACTTTCTGTTTGCCAATGGCTTCAAATAAATTATCGCAGATGTTAATGGCGTGATTCAAAACAACGAACCGTCAGCTCTAAAATATAGGGCATTTTAATCTTATTCTTTAACTTTTAACTTTTTAAATCGATCTTTATTTTCTCTATTATGGACAAAGGAATACTATACCATCAATCGCACCATTGTGGTGACGGTAGTAACAGGTGGTGTCTTTGCCAGGGTTTCAAACTTCCAGCCGAGGGTTGCCATGTAGTCATTGATCATGGTTAAAAATCCTAAGCGAGAAGCCGTGTTGGTTTCGTCTGCCGCATTTTGTTCTAACTGATGAATATACAACTCTTGGGGGTCTGATGTCGTCAATTGCTGGAGATACGCCTGAAAATCACCCAGGATTTGGGGAGGAACCGTATTTTTTGTTAAGAAGACTAAGCTGTTGCTATACAGGTGTAGAGCAATGCTAATGGGTTGCGGTGAGGTATCATCGTTAAACTTCATGGCGTTCTCTAACAGCTCATTGGCAATGTAACTCACGGCACTCTTAATTTCCAATTGTTGAGCTGTAACATCTGTATCCTCTGGGTTGGTCGGAAAAAATGTTACCACATAGTCAGCCATGAAATCGGCGGATAACCCATTATTCCGCCAGCGGTGCTTTAACGGAATCGAACTGGGTGAAAATTGGATAATCAGGTATTCCTCACTGGGAGGTAGCTGCTCATTGAAATCTCCAAAGATCTGAGTCATATCGCGTTTGTCGGTAGTCTGTTTGAGGAGTGCCAAAGAAAACAATAATAACTTGTTAAAGTCAGCCGTAACTTTTTTCCCAGTTCCTTATTCCCTAACCATCCTGTTTAATTGGTGCGATCAGGGAGCGATCGCGCAGTAAAGATGGTTTGGGTTTAATCACTAATAGCGTTATATCATCATAAACCTTTTGTGACCCAATATGTCGCCGCACATCCTCAATCACGGCTTGCCGAATTTCAACAGCAGATCGTTGCCAATTCTGACTGAGAATCTGACACAGGCGTTCAATGCCATATTGTACACCTTGGGCATTTTCGGCTTCGGGAATCCCATCGGTGTAGAGAACCACCACATCTCCAGGATTTAACTGGATTTCCGCATCGGCGACAAAATCGCTAATATCGGCGACTAAACCCACGGGAAAGCCTAAATCGATGGTATCAATCCGCTCAATTCTACCACCAGAACGCACGACTATCATCTCTTCATGTTGTCCACTCAAGCGCAGTTTATCTTGGTGATAGTCTAGGAGAGAGAGGGTGAGATTTTTTTCGGATTTCATTCGCTGGATGTTGTGATAAATTGTCCGATTGAGGACACTTAAAAATTGCTTAGAATCCGTTTTCGCTCCTTCCAACAAGGTTCTCACAGCGGTTTGCACCATAATCATCAAGACGCCACTTTCTAACCCATGTCCCGTGACATCACCAATGCCAATTGTCACATGACCATTGTTTTGGAGAACATCATAATAGTCACCACCGACTTCAGTTGCGGGTTCCATAAAGCCAGCGATTTCTAATTCAGCAATCTGATTCAGTTCCTCCTCTTTAGGTAACATCATCTGTTGCAGGCGACGTGTCACCTCAACCTCAGCACTCAACCGCAGATTTTCTGCTTTCAAGCGACTATTGAGCAGGGTAATTTCCTGATTCGCTTGAGCCAATTGAGCCGTGCGTTCTTCCACTCTCGTTTCTAATTCTTCATTCACTTTTTGGAGTGCTTCTTGACTCCGGCGCAATGCGATAGTCCCTCGTTGTACCGCTTTTTGCAGTCGCACTGGCTCACTGACTAATATGTAAACTAATACCCCAGCTAATAGTGCTGATAATCCGCCCCCTATCCACAACCATTTGGAAATGGGCGCCGTTGATGACCATCTGTTGGCGGGAATCGCCGCTAATTGCCATGATCCGTTAGGCAACGTTACCTCTAAACGGACAGGATTTTGTTGAAAAATACTCCCATCGCCGAAAAATAATTCTCCTGTTTCACCCAATCCATCTTTACCACGAATTGCATACTGGAGTTGAGTGGAAGGATTGAGTAATCCGGCTTCTTTAAATAGAGTATTTTGGTCAAAACCAATACCCACTAGACCCCAATAGCGACCACTTTGGGGGGGTTTATTTAGGGGGGTGAGAAATATGGGAGTTCGACTAATAAATCCCCAATTCCCTTTGGGTTCTAACTTCAACGGACCGGCAAAAACGGTTTGTCGATTTTGAATGGCTCTCTCAATGGCTTCTCGTTCTTCAGGAATATTCATCGGGTTAAACCCAATCGCGGCTTCATTGCCTGCTAATGGATAGATATGACTGACGATGTTATCTTTGTATAGGGCTAAGAATTCAATTCCCTGTTGCTCTTCGATGAGGACGCTGGAGAGACGCTCAAATTCGTTTTGGGTAATGTCCGGGTTAATCGTAGAAACATAAGCGATTAGCCCCCGTGTGAGAAAAAGTCGCTGGTTTAAGGCGGCTTCTAAGCGGGCTCTAGCTGCACTCAGTTGATTGAGGACATCTGAACGTTGTTGTTCCGAAAACCGTTGGCGTTCGGCTCGTTCAAAGCCCCAAACTACAGTTAGCAGAATGACTACCGTTAATGAGGCGGCAAAATAAGGAAAAATACGAGTTTTTAGGGGAGAACGGATTGCAAGCCATCGGTTATTTGTCATTTGTCATTTGTCATTCGTCATTTGTCGTTTTTCAAGGAATAGGGAACAGGTCATTAAAATCTAAAACTATCTCACTCAGTCGGGGCGGGTTTAGTTTCATCTGGGTAAGGTAAGAAATGATAATAGTGAAACCCGCCCCTACATAACATTTCTTCTTTGTTTAATGACAAGTAAGGTGATATCATCGTAGAGTTGTTGTGCTTCAATATGCTGCCGTAGGTCATCAATAACGGCTTGCCGAATTTCGACAGCAGATCGTTGCCAATTCTGACTGAGAATCTGACACAGGCGTTCAATGCCATATTGTACACCTTGGGCATTTTCTGCTTCGGGAATCCCATCGGTGTAGAGAACAACAGTATCTCCAGGATTTAACTGGACTTGAATATGTGCCACGAAATCAGCAATATCAGCATCTAAACCAATGGGAAATCCTAAATCAATGGTATCAATTCGCTCAATATGACCTCCAACCCGCACGACAATCATCTCTTCATGTTGTCCGCTCAAATTGAGGATGCCTTTTTCATAATCCACCAAAGCTAGAGTCAGATTTTTGTCTGAGTTCATCCGCTGGACGTTTTGATAAATCGTGCGATTAAGTATATCTAAAAATTGCTTAGGGTCAGTTTGGTTACTTTCCAATAGCGTTCGGACGGCGGTTTGTACCATTAAGCTTAATACCCCGCTTTCTAAGCCATGTCCGGTTACATCACCAATACTAATTTTGACGCGATCGCGATAGGGTAATATATCGTAATAATCTCCGCCCACTTCCGTCGCCGGTTCCATAAAACTAGAAATCTCTAAGTCAGCAATTTGATTCAATTCTGCCTCTTTGGGAAGCAGCATCTGTTGCAGGCGACGGGTAATCTCAAGTTCAGCACTCAATCGCAGATTTTCTGCCTTGAGACGTTCATTAAGCAGGGTAATTTCCTGATTTGCCCGAAACAAATCGGCTTGGGCTTGTTTGCGTTCGGAGATGTCACGAAATGTACCGGTATAAAAACAATATTGACCCGATTTCGCTTCGACAACTGTTGCTTCTAGGGGAAAGCGAGACCCATCAACCCGACACCCAATAATCTCATGTCTGCCAACTTTTAATAACCGTTCCATTCCTATATCTGTATCATCGGCTACGGGTGTTGACCAATCCAATAGCTGATGAATATCCATACTGATGAATTCGTTAATGGAATACCCAAAGATCTCTTTCGCACTCGGATTAGCGGTAACAATTTTGAGTTCGGGTTTGGTGAAGGTAATAATCGCATCCATTGCCGTTCTCACAATGGCATCGGTGCGCGTTAAAGCCTCTTCTAAGGCATCCATTACCTGGTTATAGCGCTGGGCAATTTGACCGACTTGGGTAAAGGGTTCGACCGGAACTCGTAAGCTTAAATCTTGGGTCTGGGCTTGGGCTTCCATTACCTGAAACAGGTCATAAATTTCAGTTTTGGCGCGATGTTCGGACACATTTAAACCCATCTGTTCCGCCTCAACACTCACCCGCAGGGGTAAGTAACGATTGGTGATGAATAGTAGGAGATAGGTTAAACCAAATGCCCAGATGCCACAACTGACAATTCCAAGCACCTGCACACCAAGTTGAAGCACTGGATTCAAACCCGTATCCACTAATTCGGGTTGACCAAACAACGCCACCGCTAATGTTCCCCAAATCCCTCCACCCAAATGCACGGGTATGGCATCTACCGCATCATCAATCCGCCACCGTTGCAAGCAATTCGACATCCAGATAGCAATAACGCCCCCAACCGCCCCAATAATCACGGATGCGGGAGAAGTGACAACATGACAAGAGGCGGTAATCGAGACGAGTCCCGCTAAAGAACCATTGATGAGGGATTCGACTTCCGGAAGTTGACACTGATACCAACTAAGCATTCCGGCTGCCATCATTCCCGCAGTACCCGCTAGCACAGTATGCACGATAATGCTAGGAACCTGCTCATTTAAGCTCAATGTGCTGCCCCCATTGAACCCCAACCAGCCAATCCACAAGAGCATGGCACCTAAAACCGAAAGGGGTAAATTAGAACCGTGGATTTTTCGTGGGGGTAGATGATCCGGAAATCGCCCGGTGCGTGAGCCGATAATCATCAGACTGGCGAGGGATACCCAGCCACCGAGACTATGTACGACTGTAGAACCCGCAAAATCGACAAAGCCAAGCTGTTCTAACCAACCGACTGATTGAGCTAAATCAATCCCGTTCCACGCCCAATGTCCAAACAGGGGATAAATCAGACCGGAAACCAAACCCGCTAAGATCAGGTAAGCTCTAAACTTCATCCGTTCTGCCACCGCCCCTGAGACAATGGTGGTGGCTGTGCTGCAAAACATGGCTTGGAATAAAAAGAACGCCGCCAGTCGGGGTGTAGCTTCAACGTGAACGAAGAAATCAGTTGAGCCAATCCACCCCAGCACTGAAGTGCCAAACATAAAGGCATATCCGAACGCCCAAAATAAGGCGATAGATATGCCCAAGTCAGCTAAGTTTTTGATGGCAACATTGATACTATTTTTCGAGCGCGTCAGCCCTGACTCCAGGCACATAAACCCCGGTTGCATCAGGAATACCAAGCCAGAACAGACGAGGAGCCACAGAATATCAATCACTTATATCTGCCCCTTGTTTTTGGCATATAAATATATATCATCCTTACAGATATGCCAGGTCTAATTCCAGAACCTTGAGGATAGGTACAGCTATTTTCTGGGCGCAAGGATGGTGCCCCTACCATCTTCTCCTAGGCGTTGGTTTAATGCCTGATCATCTATGTCCTACCATCCCCCTTGTTGCTGAGCAATCCCGGCTAGGGCTTGTTGTTTAGTCTGTTCGTTCTCAATGGTAGAGGCTATCTGTCTGGCTTGGGATAAGGTTTCTAGGGCTTTGGGCTGATTATCTGCGATCGCGTAGTGTTGAGCCAGTTGCCGCAGTAGGCTGGTTTTATATGTTGCATCCGTTAATCCATTCGCCACTTGTTTGACAAAATCATCACGTTTCTTGCTCAATGCCGCATCAATTGTTTCCCAAAGTTGAGTTTGCCATTGTCGGGGCTGCTCAATCTGCTTAGCCGCTTCCAGTGCAGCCGTTACGGTTTTCCCGGCGGCTAAACTATCACCTGCATTAGCATACTTTAGCGCAAGTTTAATTAAAATTGTCGCTTTGGTTTCAGGATTGGTAATCCCTTGGGCAATATCTGTGGCAAAATCATAGCGCCAGGTTTCATCCTGATAAATGTGATTCAAATCATTTAAATTTGCCAGGGGTGCGGCTGTATTTACGAGTAATTCATCCCGCTGTTGCTCGTCCCGAATTGTATTCGCAACCGTCAAAGCTTGGCTGAGTTGCTCGGAGGCGATAGATAGATTACCTTGTGCCGCAGATGTTTGAACCAAGGTTAAGATCATGCGGGTTTTATCGAGTTGATTCGGAACCCTTTCAATAATCTTTAGCGCCCGGTTCTGAGATTTATCCTGAGCCAAGACTGTGGCTAAATTGGTTAAGTGATTGGACTGTTCATACTCAGAATTCAACCCCTGAATCATCTCTAAGGTTTGACGAGTTAACGGGTCAACATCTTCTCCCAGGTTTAGATCAATTCCAATTTTGGAGATCATTAATGAAATTTTTTCAGCATCGCTTTCCAATGTCCCAATGGCAGAACTTGCCGTATTTAACAGTTCAACTCCTTTGGCTGTATTTCCCAACTGAATCAATTGATTGGCAATTTTCATTAACAGGGATAGTTTTTCATATTTCTGTTCGACTGTTTCCACTAAGGGCAGAGTCTTCTCAATAATCTCAAGTCCGGGCTGAGGATTTCCTAATTCGGCATAAGCTGTGGCAATAGCTAAGGATTCTTGGATGATGTCACGATTACTGGTTAGGCTGGGTATCTCTGCGAGTGCGATCGCGAGAAGATCGGCGGCTTGCTCCGGATTCCCTAGTTCTCTATACCTTGCCGCAATCTGGCGCAGGGCTTGACTTTTTGTCCAAACGGGTATATCAAAAGCATATTGTGTTTCAAAATTTTGCACCGATTGTGTGGCTAATTCCAGAGTTTCGCGGGCAGCTTGCTTTTGTTCTAAGGCGATATAATCATCGGCAATAGGGATGAGAAGACTAGCATTCGGTTCCGTCCAAAATAGACTCCGTTCTGGAACCACAGAAATGGATTCAATCGTTTTGGCAATAGAAAGCGCTTGATTGAGTAAGGAAACCGCTTGATTAGTTTGACCCATTCTTGCCCCATGACGAGCAATCGTTTGTAACGTTTTTACCTGATCTTCCTGATTCGTTAGGGTTAGGGCAACCTCCTGAGCAAAGTCATATTGCCCAGCTTCTAGTGCTTGCTGAATAATCGAGTCAAATAGCTCAACTTTAAGATCTTTATATTCGGCGAGAGGTAATAATATCCGATCTGGAATCAGTTTTGCATATTTAAACGCCTCACTAAATTGTCCCTGATTCAGATAAGCATTCGCCAGCAAAAACCGATTGTATGCGGTTTGGTAATCCTTTGCCCCTGTCAGATTATTCAGAATTGTCTGAACTTGGTTTTGCTGTCCGGTGGCGAGAAAATCTTTAACCCAATCAAATAATAAGAATTCATCAGTTTTTTTACTCAGTTCAAAGGCTTGGGAAACAATTGACGCCGCTTTTTCCTGCTGTCCCACGGCTACCAGCGCTTGGGCTAAATTTCTTAAGGTTGTGACTTTTAGGGAGAGATTAGTAATGATTTGACCACTTTCTAAAGCAATATCATAGCGTCCGGAACGCCACGCCGCCTCAGCTAGCGATCGCGCGATGCTATCTTGATTTTCACTATTAGGTATTCCCTGAACAAATCCTAACGCTGATTCGTATTGATGGCGCTGGATATATTCCGCTAAAATAGCAGATTGAGCCAGGTATTGCTGATAGCTATCGGCTTCCAGGGTTTGGCTGAGGGGAATTACCGTTTCAAATTGTCCTTGATGGGCATATCCGGCTATAATTTCTACCAATGCTCGATATTTAGCGGCATCAAGTTCTAAGTTCTGAGCATAGTCTAACGCTTGTGAGTAGTTTTGCTCATTGATATAGGCTTGAGTCAGCAACACCTCCCCTTGCATCCTGACAGAATAGCCTTGATTATCCGGTAGTAGTTCATCATAGCTAATTCTTGAGAGTCGTGCGATCGCGTCTGGGTAAGCGCCAATTTTGCTATACTCTGCGATAATCTTGACTAAAAGCGGGTTGCGGATAGTTTGTTCCTCTAGGGTTTGCGCCAGTTCAAAGGCTTGTGATAAGAATCGGGTAGCCTGAGCCAACTGATTCACCTTAGCTGAAGCACGAGCGTTTTCAATCAACTCCCAAACCTGATCAAGTTTAAGAGTTGAGTTTTGAGTGAGAGCGTAGAGGTGATTCTCGTTTCTCTTATCTGGCGATGGATTAGCTAAAGCCATTTCCAACGCCGTTACGCTACCCAAACAACCGACTATTATCAGCACAATCCATCGTTTCATAACCTTATAACTCCTTAACCGCAGATTTATGCGGCAATGAATTCTGTCGTTGTACAGAGGTTGACTGGGAATCCGGCAAATTTGTGTCTGGAGAGGAAGGGTAGATTTTGTATCCCATGTACACAGCTAACCAATCATCAAATACCGAAAATTAGGAAAAAACACTATGCTTACCCAAATACGCCGTCTGTTGAATCGGTTTTTTAGAAGATCAAGGACAATCAACGATGAACCTCTGAACAAGATAAGTTTGATTGTCATTATTTTGATTGATATTTTTATTTTAGTCAATGTTTTTACCGGACTGAATGATATTAGCCAATGGTATATTAACCCTTCCCAGGCTTATCCCTGTTATTCTGAGTGGAAAAATTACCAAACCAAAACAACTTCAGATAAAGATTATGAGATTATCCAGTCCTCAGTTATTTCTGCAAGAAACTATCAATCTACTTTCCAGCAAACCTATCAACAAGCAGCGGTAGGACATCTAGGTACTGTTTCTCCAACCTGCCTAGAGTACGGCAGTTATAAAGATAAACTCAATAATCCAGAAAATCAGCAAATCATAGCGGCTATTGATCAGAAACAAGAACAAATAAGTCAGCTTGAACAAACGAATCGCAGTATTCGTGAGCAGTATGACTCAACTCTATTGGAAAAAATAGCAGGTCAGTCTCGTGATCAGTCCATTAATAGAGTGGGTGCAGAGCAAGCCAAACAGCAACTTGAACAAAATAACCGCAATATCGCTAGGCTTAAACAGGAAATTGCTGAGCTTAAAAATCAACTGACGGCAAAACCCGAAAGTTTAGTTTTTATCAATTTCCTTAAGGATGACGGAACATTTCAGTCCATTGAAAATGCCTACCAGCGGGCATCCTTTTGGTATCCGAGCATCCAATTCAGCTTTCAATCGCTTTTCCTGTTGCCACTGATTTTCCTTTCTTTATCAGTTTATAATTTTGCTCAACGAAAAGGATATGGACTTATTGCCCTAATTAGCTGGCATTTGTCAGTCGTCTTTTTTGTGCCACTCATCTTTAAGATCTTTGAGTTTCTGCAATTTGGTGCAATCGTTCAATTTCTCGTTGATATCATTAGTACTCTTTTAGGCGGACTGGTTTTTCTGATCAGTTATGCTTATATCTTACTAATTCCTCTGATTGGGTTTGGCATTATCAAGTTTTTCCAAAAAATTGTCTTTAATCCCAAAGTACAAGCAGCTAGGCGAGTTCAAAAATCACGCTGTATCAGGTGTGCTAATAAAATTCCGACCCATGATGAATACTGTCCCCACTGTGGTTTTTATCAATACGCTGAATGTCAGAATTGTCACAGTATGACTTATAAGTATTTACCCTATTGTAAACAATGTGGACAGTCTCAAGATTCCAGATAATAGTAGATTCGTCGTTACGCTGTCTTCGTCATAAGCACTCGCGATCGCGTACCACAAACGCTTAAGCTGTAGGTTTAGTTGACGCCAGAAGGTTTATCCTTACAAACAAACAAGACATTTCTTACTAGATGGCTACAAGTGCTATAATTTGTTGAGTGGTTAAAGCAAAATGTCAACGCTATATAACATCAGGTTACATTAGAAAATGAGTGCGATCGCATCCTTGAGGTTAATTTAAATTGGGTATGAGTAGCGAGCAAGATGCTCGCACTACGGCAAGGATTTCGCCATGAGTAACATTAAGGTTTAAATGCCGAACGGCTTAAGCATTTGGGTATCACCGAAACCCTTGATCTACCGTAGTGGGCATTGCCCACCAGCCTCATCTGAGCGTACCATTTAAGTTAAGTTAATATACCGGACACAAGCCAGTGCGATCGCGCCACAGTCGTTAGCATTTTAACCAGACGTTTACAGCGTACTGCTATGATGCTTTGTAGAGGACTATCTACAGTTAGGAAAGATGACTGAATTACTTCAGCGCGTTATTGCACAGCTTGAGAAATTGCCAGAAGAAGAGCAAGATGCGATCGCGACTCGTCTTTTAGCAGAATTAGTATAAAATAGTAGTAAAATAGCTTAATTAGCGCGCATTAAATTTTCATGCAGTTTGAATGGGACGAAGCCAAGAATATCGAAAACATTCGTAAACATCAAATTGACTTCGCAGACGTTCCTGCAATTTTTGAAAGTCCAATGCTGATTGAGCTAGATGACCGTTTTGATTATGGGGAGGATCGGTGGTTCGGTATCGGTTTTCTCGGTAATGGTGTAGCGGTTGTCGTCTGGACAGAACGACAGGGTGATGTAATCCGGATTGATCTCAGCACGAAAGGCAAATCGATATGAGCGAAAACGATTTGAACAATACCTCACGTACTAATTGGGAAGCACTCGAATCAATGTCTGATGAAGATATTGATTATTCTGAAATCCCACCGTTGACAGATGAATTTTTTGAGGGCGCGACACTGCGAATTCCAGCAGATAAAGCACGCCATCTTATTCAGATCGACCCAGATGTAATAGCTTGGTTCAAAGCCCAAGAGACAGAATACAAGACACTCATTAATACTGTTCTACGTCGCTACATTGAAAGCAATGGCGACAAAAACTTAGCCTAAAAAGTTAAGTTGAATGACACTGAGAATGTGCATTTTGGAATCGCCGAAACCCTTGATATACCGTAGGGTGGGCATTGCCCACCAGCCTCATCTGAGCGTACCATTTAAGTTAAGTTAATATACCGGACACAAGCCAGTTCGATCGCGTCTCAGATGCTGGAACTTGCCCAATCGCACTGTAGCACGAACTTGCAGCGTTTCCCCTTTATAGAGGTTGATTGACAAAAGAGACATAATAAAGTTATGATCTGATGATAACTGTCTCTACAGAATATTAAAGACAGGTATATTTTGAGCCAAGAAGATAGGGACTACGGACTTGAAACGTTACTTGACCTAGATGGGGAAATCTTCCCCATGGAAAATGGCTATTGGACGAAATTTGAAGCTCGGAAGGTGGCTCCAAATGAGCATATACCCCATGGCATCAAATATAGTTTGACTTTACATAACAGTAGAAATGAAAGAATTATCGGATACGATAATGCACATGGAATAAAGCGTAAAGGGAATAAATACACGGCTAATCGAACTGTCTGGGATCACAAACACAAACGAAATGTTGTAGAAGCTTATGAGTTTGAAAGCGCAGGTCAACTACTAGAAGATTTTTGGACTGATGTGAGTCGCATTATTATGCGAAAATAAGAGATGATTTCCATGGAAAATAAGGTTATGAAAATAGGGGTTATTTCTAGAGAAGATTACATCAAAAGAACTATAGCGATTGCCAAAGGAGAATATAAACCACAAAAAGATGAACCGAAAGTATGGTTTGAATCGATGAAGTCGCTAGCCCAAGTCTTGAGTAATGAAAATCAAGACTTGCTGAGAATAATCATTAACCATGAACCCCGTTCTATTTCAGAGCTTGAAGAGCTAACCCATCGGAAGAAGTCTAACCTGTCTAGAACACTAAAAACTTTAGAAAGATATGGAATAGTTGAGCTAGTGAAAGATAAAGGCAAAGTTATTCCCAAGGTTAAAGCTACAGATTTCCAAGTTGAGTTCAGCCTTGAGAATAACCTTTCTCATCTTGCTGATTCTGCAATGGTTTAGTTCGCTCATCGTCTTAGGTTGGGAAAAGGCGAGGAAACCCAACATCTACTTCATCTGTATCACTTTCGCGATCGCGTCTCAGATGCTGGAACTTGTCCCATCGCACCGTAGACGGTCTGCCAAGCTATTATGGTGGTGACTAGCCCTTAGTTCGTGTCACCCATGTCTATCTCTCAGCCTTTAGCTATTCCACCTGGATTCGAGCAGTTAAGCAAAGAGCAGCAAATTGATTACGTTCAGCAACTTTGGGATTTAATAATTGCTGTACCTGAGCAGATACCTGTTCGGTGAATGGCATCTTGAAATTGTACGCGATCGTGTTTCCTCGCAGGATACTGCTGACCGACAAAGTTAAAATTTGAATAAATAGGCTAGGTTCAACTAATATGACTGTAGCGGACAACTAAGTCATGCATACGATTATTGATACGCAAGTACTTTCATACTGTTTCAAAGAGGTTGGGTACAACAATCACAACCAGCATTTGGCAATTTCAGCGATCACAGCTAACGAGTTTCTGTTAGCTCAACCGCAAATCTCAGATCGACCTGATTACTACGTTATGCATCCAGTTAGATATTCACATCTCCTGGATTCAGAAAATACTTTTTGGTTTCGCTCTCACTTGGGAAATCCTAAAACGGCTAAGATGGGTACTCGCCGTACCGATCAAGTAATTATTGATTTTAGCAATCAGTTTCCACCTTATCGTGAGTTTGGGAACGAAGCTATTTCAGAAATCATTAATGGTAAACACTTTGAATTATATAAACTTAGCATCTCCCATCTATCAAAACAAAAACAAAAATATCTTAAAAAACGAATGAAGTACATTTTGGATAACAATTACTATTGTTACTCTCTCAATCGATTAACAATAGAGCAAGCTCTGGATTTATTTTCACGCTTCATTGCTGAACATAACTGCAAAGGTAATGTTCGTAACACTGTCAATGACATTCTAATATTGGCAACTGCTCTTGAGCGTGGTAAGCAACTTCTGACACATGACAATTTACTCAATCGTTTTGCGGCTGAGTATTATGATGCACCAATCCAAAGAGATAAAAATGAATTGTTAATTGATTTTTCAATAAAATCCACGGATGAAAAGAAGAACAATAAAGAAAGTAAAGGATACATCAACCAAGGTTGGAGCTATTCAGTGCGTAACAACCGAGTTGTGCAAGGAGCCTAATACCAATTTCCCTTCGGCTTACTACCCATTCAGATTCCCCCAGCCCCCGAAAAAATAAAAGCTCCCATATCCCTTGGTTTTCCCCTTTTGAAGAGGGAGGGAAGGGGAATCTCTAAGGGGGAGCAAGCTCACATCTTTTGCACATGCTGGGGAAAACGGTACAACATAACCGCAAAGAAACTCCACATCCAAGTGAAAGGGGTGTAATAATGACACCCCCTCATCTAACTAACTCAACCCAAACAAGCCGCTAAATCCTCATCTGGTGTCGTAATCGCCTTCAACTGATACTTCTCCGACAGCAATTTGAAAACATTCGGAGAAATAAACGCGGGTAACGTCGGACCTAAACGAATATCCTTAATTCCCAGATACAGCAGCGTCAACAACACAGCAACCGCCTTCTGTTCATACCAAGATAGAATCATCGATAGAGGCAATTGATTCACATCCATATCAAACGCCTTCGCTAATCCCAAGGCAATTTGAATCGCTGAATACGCATCATTACATTGTCCCACATCCATCAACCGAGGCAGAGAACCAATTTCTCCCAACTGCTTGTCAAAGAAACGGAACTTACCACAAGCTAAAGTTAGAACGATACAATCTTCCGGTACTTTTTCCACAAATTCAGTGTAGTAATTGCGCTCTGGTTTCGCGCCATCACAACCGCCAACTAAGAAGAAGTGACGAATTTTGCCTTGTTTAACCCCATCAATCACTTGATCCGCCACATTTAACACTGCATTCCGGGCAAATCCTGCCATCACCTGACGCGGGGGTTGCTCTTCCACAAACCCAGGCATATCTAAGGATTTTTGAATTGCGGGGCTAAAGTCGGGGATGTTACCCTCCTCCGCCGGAATATAGTTGATGCCGGCAAACCCAACAGGACCAATGGTAAACAGTTTCTCATCATAGGTGTCATGGGGCGGCATCAAACAATTGGTAGTGACAATAATCGCCCCCGGAAACTTAGCAAACTCTTTAGTTTGATTCTGCCAAGCTGTACCATAATGCCCATACAGATGGGGATAGTTCTGTTTGAGTAAAGGATAACCGTGAGCGGGTAAAAGTTCGCCGTGGGTGTAAACCGTAATCCCTTTATCAGCCGTTTGTTTCAGGATGGCTTCCAGTTGTCTGATATCATGTCCCGAAACCAGGAGAGCTTTGCCTTTTCGGGGATTGAGGGGAACAGGGGTTGGCGTGGGATGTCCATAGGTATTGGTATGTCCCGCATCCAATAATTCCATCGCCCGCAGGTTAATTTCTCCTACCTTTAAAGCTAAATTTACCCAATCATCCAAGGTTAAATCTTGATGATTCAGGGCATCTAAGGCTTCTTGAATGAAGTGATACACCTGCTCATCTTCTTGTCCCAATTCTTGAGCATGAAAGGTGTAGGAAGCAGCGCCCTTAATCCCATAGAGAACTGTGAGTTTCAGGGAGAAAATGTCAACATCCCGCGCCGATTCACTAATGAAGCCTAATGCTAAATCTTGACCCTGTTCGACTAAACTCTCATTAAAATCAGGATGATACCCAGATACTCTTGTCCATTTAACGGGTTCAGGGCTAGTTTCTTTGACTTTGGCTTTTAAATTATCTCGCTTCTCGATACAGTCACGGACATACTGAGTAAAGCGTTTCCGGTCAAAATTGACATTCGTCATCGTGGCGAATAAGGATTCGCAGGTGAAGACATCCTCATCGTGAGTAGAAATGCCTAACTGACGGGCTTTAATAACCACTGGCGCAAGTCCGCGCAAGCAGTAGACTAATAAATCTTGAACGGCGTTAAGTTGAGGGCTTTTGCCACATGCGCCCCATTGATGACAGCCATTACCACTGGCGGTTTGTTCACATTGTTCGCAAAACATGAGTTACTTTTTCCTATATCAGTCTCTATGTCTCTACTCTAGGAAATTTTTGGCAGATAACGCTTTGACTTAAGTCAATTTTTGTAATCTCCAGCAGTTTGTAAAGAATTTTTACAGCTTCATGCCAGTTTTTTGGGCGCAAGGCTTGCGCCCCTACAAATACAAGGCTAATGGATCAAAATTACCTCTATCTTTAGGTAGAAATTCAAGTTTTCAACTGTTTAGCCCAGGTTTAATATCTTTCCAGCGTCTAGCTTTAATATGATGCTGTTTGAGCAATCGGTTAAACTCTTCGGTATCCGTTGTGGCAATAATTATGTCTATTCCTATACTCTTAATAACGATGGCTTGAGCGGCTATGATTAAGTCTGCATCGTAGGCTACATAGGAATTATTGCGGGCAAACCCGTAATTCAGCCGCTTCTTGCATTACGTTTCCTTCTTCACAGGTAAGTAGTCGGACAAAAGTTTTGGGAGCTGTATAAAGTTTTGTAAATACTGCCTCCATGCTTGTGACATAACAATTGGGCTGGCTTTTACCTTTCTTAACACAGAGCCGTTTATTTATGTCCGACTACTTA
Source organism: Coleofasciculus sp. G1-WW12-02 (assembly GCF_040219735.1). Lineage (NCBI taxonomy): Bacteria > Bacillati > Cyanobacteriota > Cyanophyceae > Coleofasciculales > Coleofasciculaceae > Coleofasciculus > Coleofasciculus sp. G1-WW12-02. The sequence continues at coordinate 97,363 of NZ_JAVJRX010000036.1, forward strand.
AAACGATATTGTTTGGTTTTGGATTGGTCCACACGCAGATTATGATAAAATTCTATCTCAGTTGTAGTGGCGGGTCTAACCCACCTTATAATTGATATGCTACTATTAAATCCTTAGAGACTAAAACAGTGTCTGATTTCTGCCGTGATAAATACTTCAGACAAGGAAGAATACGATGCAAAAGACAAAGCCTACTACAGCGCTGCGCTCAGCGCTTGGTTTACGACAAAACTTGAGCGAGATAAACAGCTATTAAGCTTGTCGGTCACGGCTATCGGGTTACTGGTCACTTTGCTCAAGATAGGTGGTGTCTCAACCATCCAACAAGCTGTCCTTTTTGGGATTGCTATTTTTTTATTTTTGATTACAGCAATCACCATTATTTTGATTTTTGACAGAAACGCCATTCATCTTGAGCAGATACTCAGTCAATCTGAAGAGCAAGATCAAATTTTAGGTATATTAGATAAAGTGTCTGCCTTCAGTTTTATTTTTGCTGTCCTGTTTACCCTGATAATCGGAATTGATTCCGCAACACATAGCTTGAATAAACCAGAGATAACTATGAATCAAGACTATTCAAATCGGATAAACAACTCTCCTGCTTATCACCGAGGAAATGATAGTGTGAATGGAGCATCGAAGCTTCGTCCTAAACCTCCCCAAAGTCAGCAATCTCCGAATACTCCAAGTGCCACAAGCGCTCCCAAATCCTCCGAAGGAAATCAATCGGTTAACTCAGGTGGAAATAGTGGAAGCAGTTAATACCTAAAAACTCAACAAAGCAATGGTTACACGGCGAGAAACCCTGAAAAATGCAATAGACAGGCTGAGCGAGGAGCAACTAGAAGTCGTCGCTGCTTTCATTAACTATCAGCTTGGGCGAGTCAGCTTATCAACTCCTATTTGGGAAAGATTCACACCAACGGAACGGGTGAGATATTTTCGGGAATGGGTATCACAACTACCTAAAAATAGTCCAAGTTTATCAATGGAAGCGATTAGTCGAGATAGCATTTATGAGGAATGACGCGATACCTGCTAGATACTAATATAGTCCTGCGCTTCTGTAATCGTTCGGATTTAGATCACACTCTAGCTGTAGATGCAGTTACTCAATTGCTGAACCAGGGTGACGAGTGTTTTCTTACAGCACAAGTCATGATTGAATTTTGGGTAGTTGCTACCCGTCCAGTTGAGGTTAATGGTTTAGGATGGACAACAGAGCAAGTGCATGACATAATCCAACAACTTCTGCTTCAATTTCCCTTATTGGAAGAGTCTCCAGAGATTTTTCCCAACTGGTTACGTTTAGTCAGTGCCAACAAAGTAATGGGTAAACGGACTCATGATGCTCGAATTGTTGCCGTCATGTTAGCCCACGCAATTACACATCTGCTGACGTTTAATCCCAAGGATTTTACAGTCACACAGAACATCACTATTGTACATCCTCAAGATTTAATCAATCCTTAACGTACAAGTTGATTAGTAGCCAATTTATTGGGGGACAGAAACCGCTTCAGATTGGGCGACGAGTTCACCCGGTTGGGTGAATCGACAGGATGAAGTGCTATTTCTGCTCCAAGTTGTAGTATACATGTAGTAAATTACTTATGGAGTTGCACAAATTGCAGCAACTCACTCATCTGCTTAATTCTATGACAACTCTAACCATGCGCCCCCACAGGGGTAAAACAGACTTAGACGCGATCGCACCCCTCCTGAAAACCTGTGAAGCCGTTGCTCTGCCTGACGAGTGGGAAAATGCTGATGGTCAATTAATCGCATTGGCGGGGTTAATGATTCCCACATCAGGGGAAACTCTTGATAGTTTTCTCTGGTTTCGGGTCTATCCCACAGAACAGGTTGATATTCTCTACAGTGACATTATGACTTGGGCAGAATCACGAGTGCAGGAGGTTGTCAAGGATATTTAACGATGAGTACTATTACCCGGCGTCCCTATCAGGGGGAAGCAGACTTAGACGCGATCGCGCATCTGATCAATACCTGTGAAACCGTTGATCAGCTTGAAGAAGGCACATCTGTCACGGAACTCAAGCAATCCTTTGATGACCCCTGTATTGATAAAGAACGGGATCTCTTTCTTTGGCAGGATGCCGATGATCAGCTTATTGGTTTTGGTCGGCTGTGGATTATTCCTACTGATACTCTGATTGATGGATTTCTAGGGTTTCGGGTTCATCCGACAGCACGAAGCGGTGATTTAGAGGAACAGATTATCGCCTGGGCTGAGGAACGCTTGCGCCAGGTGAGTCGAGAACGAGGTTTACCTGTAAAAGTGCGCTGTGGTTCTCGCGCCGATAAAACGGATCGGATTGCCATTTTAGAACGTTGTGGTTTTAAGCGCGATCGCTACTTCTTTAGCATGGTGCGAAGTCTCCAGGAACCCATCCCAGAACCCCGATTTCCAGAAGACTTCACCCTGGGTTACAGCAAAGGAGAACAGGATGCTGAGGCGTATGTAGAACTGTACAACCAGACGTTTATCGATCACTGGAATCATCATGAGTTAACCGTTGAGCGAGTGCTACATGAATTACAAAGCCCATACTACAAACCGGAATTTAGTCTAATTGCGATAGCTCCAGATGGGACGTATGCGGCGTTCTGCTATTGTCGTATTAATCCTGAAGAGAATCAACGCAACGGACGCAGTGAAGGTGAGATTGCGGTTCTAGGAACCAGGCGAGGCTTTCGGAAGCAAGGATTAGCACGAGCCATGTTATTGGCTGGGATGCAACAACTCAAGGCGGCTGGTGTGGAGACAGCCAAACTGGGCGTTGATGCGAAAAACGTGTTGGGGGCGCTGCGGCTTTATGAATCCGTTGGCTTTAGTACCGTAAAGACTCATATTAGCTTGGTGAAAGAGTTGTCAGTAGTCGGCTGACAGTTAACGGTGAGGCTCGTCATTCGTCATTTGTTGATTGGGGAAAACTCTTCGCTTCGCTAATCGGGCGTAGTACCTGTGTAGGGGCTGGTTTTACTCTTATCGTTTCTAGCTTTACCCATAAGTGACTCGCGCCCGCCCCGACTAACGTGTTCCAGACGTTCCACCGCCCGACCAATATGTTCCAGACGTTCCACCGGAACGTCTCTACAGGCTTCCCCCGCCCCCCTGCATCTTTACCCCAGGAACTCCCCAAAAAAAAATTTGTCCAGTCTATTGACAAGTATGTAGCATTTATGTAGTATAAATATATGACAGAGAGATGAGAGACAAAACTCTCTACCTCAAAAGCCCAGTCTGAACCTTGAAAATTGAATAAAACGTCGGAAATCTTCACGAACGTCAATCAGGATGTTTTGAAATCAAAATCGGTTCATTATGTTACTCCTGTATACCCCGCTGGTTCGTCAGTTTCTCACTCCTTTAGAGTGGGATACTAAACCAAATCAGCGTAATTTAGACCCATCTATGACGGAAAAAGAGCGTTTAACCTCCAATTTTATCAGTCAAAATCAAATGACTGATAAAATCCGTCACAGCCAAACGGTCTATTCTTTAGAGCGGCGTTTCTTAATCTAAAAAATATCAGTGTTTGTGAATCAAAATCAATGCTGGTAGTTTGAGGAAAATGAGTGCGTTTGCTCCTGAGATAGATTGATAAACACCAATCGAATCAATTTTTAGGAGGTGCCAGCATGGTTCACATTCGCTTTGAAGGTCGTTCCTATGATATTCCAGAAAATCAGCTTGGTGTCGAAGTTGAGATGAAGGATAATGCTGTCAAGGAACGCATTGCTCAGTATTTTGATGTCGGACGCGATCGCTTAACTGCTTATGTTGTAGATCGGCGTCCCAGCGGCGACCTAATTATCCGTCCAGAAGCCGTTTACGGTTAAATAAGACAGCATCAGCAATGACAGGAATTCGCGCCCCAACTGGAGAAGCCTACAAACTGGTAACATCTGACTTAACCTCAGATAGTAGGTTCAATTCCTACCCTCTCCGCCTCTTGGAGAGGTGTAAAAAAAGCTTCTTTGACTTGCGCGAATTCCGACTCAATACATAGCGAGATTTACGGGTGCGATCGCGCCCCAACTGGAGAAGCCTACAAACTGGTAACGTCTGACTTAACCTCAGATAGTAGGTTCAATTCCTACCCTCTCCGCCTCTTGGAGAGGTGTAAAAAAAGCTTCTTTGACTTGCGCGATCGCACCCATCCACTCAGATTTTGGATGATTACAGATAACGGTAAGTTTACCTATTCCCTTCAATCCAATGTCTAAAATTCAGCATTCAATATCCCGCGCCCTTACCTGTGAAGCTTACATACTGTTCCGCCTGTTAAGCGGTTGCCTAGAGCTCCAAGTAATACGGCTTTGCTAACTTGCGCGGGATATCTCTTATTTGCAAGTGTTAAAATCAACTTCGCGCCCCAACCGAAAAAGCTTACATACTAGCCATAGGAAAAGGCGCTTGATTTAGGCTCAAGATTATGCAGGTTCAAATCCTGCGTATGAATAACGGCTTTTTTAACTTGCGCGAAGTGATTCATCCATTCAATTTTGCCCAAAGAAATAAAGAGCGCTAACGCGCCCAAACTGAAAAAGCTTACATACTAGCTCACTGGTAGAGCAATCGACGGTAAATCGGTGTGTTGCGGGTTCGATTCCCGTGTATGAACCAACAGCTTTTTTGACTTGCGCGTTAGCTTGAACATTACGGGGGAAACGTCGATGTCAGTCAAAACGTTTGAAATTATAGAACAACTTAAATCATTAACCCTGCTGGAAACCTCTGAACTGGTTAAGCAAATTGAAGTCACATTTGACGTCGATGCTTCCCCAAAAACCATGTTCTATAACAGCGTAGTTTCTCCAGTCCCTATATGCTCATACTCTCCACCACAACCTACTGAAGTTAATGTGATTTTAGATCATGTTCCGGCAGAGAAGAAAATTTCGATTCTCAAAGTGGTACGGACGCTAATGGGATTGGGGTTAAAGGAAGCCAAGGATTTTGTTGAGTCAGCACCACAAGTGGTGAAGGAAGCGATTACGCCAGAAACCGCAGAAGAAATCAAGCAACAGTTAGAACTTGCTGGGGCTGGGGTTTCTGTTCAGTAGGAGATTCTGGGTATGCGCGATCGCATAAACAAATCCTGGACATTCCTAGAGATAGAACCTGTGATTCAAGTATTTGAAAATGTCACCTTTGGTTCGGATTTAGGGGCGACCCGCTTGCACTCACTAAAAACTCCAGAAACAGGGCTCTTTTACAAAAATTACCAGTTTTGAAGAGCATGTTATCGGTAAAACCCGCCCCTACAGACGATCGGGTCGCCCTTTACTCAACCCCATCTTTACAAAAATAAATGGCAGTTGTCGCCGCGCCCTAACCGGGAAAGCTTACATCCTTACCCTGTCACGGTAAACCTAACAGCTTTCTGAACTTGTGCGGCACTATTTTTTAGTCAAAACGTGCGACATTTGCCTCCATTCTTTTCATTAAAGGAGGTTGTCATGAATACCGCAGAACGCGACTTGCGTTTGGAAATGCTCAACAGTCTGTTAACCACACCTCACCGAGAGTTGAACAAGGTTGCAGACTTGCACAAAATGATGGTGGAACTTGACCCCATTTTCTATGGACACCTCGGTGTATGGTATCAAAATGAAGGGGATGTTCGTGATCACAAAGAAGTGTTTGTGGGGAATCTGTTGACCAGTCAGTTAACAGAACACCGAGAAGCCGGATTCATGTTGCTGCAAACTTTTCCACCTTACCAAGTGGCGCGAATGGTGGACTTCATGAAACAGCACCAGCAAAAGGTTCCCCGTTCAGCTCGAACAGCAGTACGGCGTTATTTGCAAAAGCGGGAAAAACAGCCCCCATTCTTTGATCGGGCTGCATTGCGGGGACGCAAGTCAATGAAGCACCTCTACGCCAGCTTGCATATTAAGCCCAATGAGCGTGCTAATGCCATCCTGTTTAAGGATGCGCCTCCTGAGGATAGCCTTGCTTTTGCGCTCAAGCAATTGGCAAAAGCAGCGACTCCTACCGAACAAGCGCGGCAGATTGTGGCACATAATATTCCCTATACGATTGCCATTGGTGCGGTTAAGCAAATCACGCCCACTGTATTAGTCGCCCTGATTAATTCCATGACACCCCAAGAGGTGATTAATAACCTCAAGTCTCTCAAAGTGCGGGGAGCCATGGAGCACCCCCAGCTGAAGGCGTTGATTGATGAAAAGCTGATTGCGGCTCAATCAGATAGCCGCGTATCCGCCCTAAAGGGACGAGTTGCAGCCGAAGCAGCGGGGTTAGATCTCGCCACTACCGCTCAGTTAGAGCGCGTCATGGATGAGCAGGTGAAAAAGCGGGGCAAAATCGCTAAACCCACGGCGCTGTTGGTGGATAAGTCTGGCTCCATGCATCAAGCCTTGGAGGTGGGGAAGCACCTGGCTGCGTTGATTTCCGGGATTACGGAAGCCGAGTTGTTTGTCTATGCCTTTGACACAATGCCCTACCCGGTTAAGGCAAGCCTGAGTCGAGATACCCGATTGGGCGATATCTTGGCGAATAATCTGCCGCAGGAGCATCTCTACAGCCACTGGGAGCGTGCATTTCAGCACATCCAGGCGGGGGGTGGTACTAGCATCGGCTGTAGCGTCGAGGCGATGCGTCGGCGTAAGCAGTTGGTGGAGCAGTTTATCTTGGTAACTGATCAAGGGGAAAACACGGCGCCCTATTTTGGTAACGCTTTTGATGCCTATTGTCAGGAGTTGAATGTGCTGCCAAATGTGATCATCGTCAAGGTAGGGAGTTCCTATGACTGGATTGAACAAAAGTTGCGGGAACGGCAAGTGCAAGTAGATACGTTTACCTTTGCGGGTGACTACTACTCACTGCCAAACCTGATTCCGCTTTTGTCTCGTCCTTCACGGCTGGAGTTGTTGATGGAAATTCTGGAGACTCCGTTGCCTGTAAGGGATGATTAATTGTAGGGTGGGAATTGCCCACCTTACTAGCGTGGCACAGCTACAATAGTGCGGTATATTTTAGGGAGTTTCTGGGCGCAAACCTTGGGTCTCTACAAGGACTTGAGATTCTCAAGAATGATAGTAATACAGATGACTTAATTGCTTTCATGCAAGACAGAAATCTACCTGTTGATGATATTGAAGCTTTAAACATTGCGGAGGATATTTTGAGTAATCCACCTGTTCAGGGTTATCTCACTATATCCAATGCTTTACAGTGGAGGCTTCAATCAGGTAAAAGTAACTTTGATATTTCAGAGTGGATGCTTGCTTATTTGTCCTTTACATTGGAGACATAATACCATCCGAAAAAGTGCAGATCAGGTTTGTCGGTAATTCTCACCCTAACGATGGCGTTGGGTTGAGGAACGAAACCCAACCTACAAACTTGACATACTCCCCATCAAAAACCTGCCACTGTTTTGAACATTTGTGCGACCAAAAGCCGAGCAACACAATTGGTTACTATGATGACAGGGTTATTGCTGACCTGGAAAATTACAAGCAGTTGCAGCATTTATCCGGTATCGATAAAAACTATATCTGGCGCTCTGGTCTTAAGCATGACTGTGCTAAAATTATGGAATTATTGAAAAATGGTCAGGGATATCAAAATGGATATGGTGTAACTGTTTCGTTGGAAGATACTTATCTTTATCCTCTTCTCAAAAGCTCCGATATCGCCAACGATCATGTATTAGATTGTCGTAAATATCTGCTCGTAACCCAGCGCTATATCGGTGAAGAGACAAGCTATATTCAGAACAATGCGCCAAAAACATGGAACTACTTACAAAATAATGCTGAGGCATTGTTTAACCGCAAGAGTTCAGTTTATAAAAAACGTCCACCGTTTTCGATTTTTGGGGTAGGATCTTATACTTTCTCTCCGTGGAAAATAGCTATATCTGGTTTTTACAAAAAACTCAATTTTAAATTAGTTAGACCTATTGGTGGTAAGTCAGTTGTCTTAGATGATACGTTTACTTTTTGCCCTGTTGGTTTGAGCAAGAAGCACAGTTTATTACTGAACTCCTTAACTCAAATTTCGCCACTCTGTTTCTTGAGTCCATGATTTTCTGGAGCGACAAGCGACCGATCACGATTGATGTACTCAAACGTCTTAATATTCAGGCGCTTGCTCGTGAGCTGAATCGAGAGGATGAGTATATTTTCTATGTTAAACAAAGAATGAATGAAGGTGGTAACGGATTAGATAATGGATGACAAATGACAAATAACCTGATTGGGTGAGGTGAAGTTTTCACCGCCTGTGATAGCTTGACTTAAGATTGTATTACAATATAATACAATATCTGAAACTTACCCTAGGGCTTTTCAAGGTGACTCTATTCTCTTGACAATAAAGCAAACAATCGGCGGTGTAATCATCATTACCTATGACTCTGACAACAGCTCAACCTCAAACCCAGTCCGTGGTACTCACAGCTTATGAGTTGTGGAAATCTTACGGTTCAAACCATGTTGTTCAAGGTGTTAATTTTACCCTAAATTCGGGAGAAATTTTGGGTCTGCTTGGTCCCAATGGTGCAGGAAAAACCACGACAGTAGGAATGCTCTATGGTTCAGTAATTCCCAGTCGGGGTTTTGTGCAACTCGGACAGTATCAAATCCAATCTCAAGGGCGTTTGGCGCGTTCCTCGATGGGTATAGTGACTCAAGAAGATAATCTTGACCCCGATTTTAGTGTCTTCGATAACTTGATTTTCTTTGCCCATCACTACCGAATTGTCGGCAAAGCGGCTCGGAAACGGGCAGGGGAGTTACTGGCACAAGTGGGGTTGCAAGACTATGCTAAACATCGGGTTGATGAACTCTCTGGCGGTATGAAGCGGCGTCTGGTGTTAGCACGGGCGTTGATTAATCAGCCACAAGTGGTGTTTCTGGATGAACCGACAACTGGGCTTGACCCCCATGCGCGGCAAGATTTTTGGAAGTTAGTCAGTCAGCTTAAACAAAAGGGCTGTGGCGTGCTATTGACAACCCACTATATGGATGAAGCGCAACGATTGTGCGATCGCCTTATTTTACTCCAACAGGGTAAAATGATTGACCAAGGCACTCCTGAGGAACTGATTGAGCGTACTGTTGGCACAGAGGTGGTAGAAATTGAGGGCATTTCAGCAGAAATCCTCCAACAACTCGCCCATCAGTATCAAACGTGGTATCGCTCTTTTGGCAATGGTTACCTGATTGGCTTACCAGCAGACAATCCCCACCCTCTTTGGGAATGTCTGGATGCTACCAATCCTTTTAGCTTAACCCGTCGCCATACCAATTTAGACGATGTATTTTTGCACCTGACAGGTACATCACTTGAATAATGCGTCATTCGTCAAAGAATTCTCCCATTTCGTCTGGGCGGGTTTATTAGCATCTGAGTGGCAACAAAGGATTGGAGTCAAACCCGCCCCTACAGTCATCTGTTAGCTAAGGGAGCTGCCACAAAGGATTCATTCAAAACAAAATCTTTGAAATCGCAAATAAAAATGAAAGGCATTTCTGTTACCCCTTGGGGAGTTTACTCAGTCTGGCATCGTCATGCTAGGGTTTATCAGAAAACTTGGCTGGTAAATAGCTTACCTCCGCTTTCTGAACCGATCATTTATCTCGTCGCTTTTGGCTATGGGCTTAGTCCCTTAGTCGGCGATGTCACCTACAACGGTGAAACGGTTTCCTACTTAAAGTTTATTGCCCCTGGTATGATTGCCATTGGTGTGCTATTCCAATCCTTTTTTGAGGGCGCTTTTGGCAGTTTTATTCGCCTGAAATTCCAAAAAACCTGGCAAGCTCTACTCACAGCGCCGTTGAGCTTCACAGAAGTGTTTTTGGGGGACTGGCTATGGGCAACCACCAAAGGCATCATCGCGGGTAGCTTGACGGGATTAGTTGCGGTGGTGTGGGGACTCTACTCAGGCTGGCATTTACTGATATCATTACCCCTGATTATTTTGGGGAGTATGCTATTTGGCGTTATGGGACTGTTCACGGCGGGAATCATGCGAACAATTGACCAAATTAACGTGCCACTTTTCTTATTTATCGTCCCTATGTTTACCTTCTGTGGGACTTACTTTCCGCGTGAAACGTTACCGCCTATACTGGGAAATATTGCCAATCTATTGCCCCTTGCGGCTCTGGTTGACCTATTGCGCTGGCCCCTAGGCTTATCCAATTTCTGGTTTGTGAAGTTAATCGGGCTACTCTTAGGAATGGGTCTTTTTGCTGGGTTGGCTTGGCGAAAGATTTATCCCCAGTTGTTTCGTTGATTCTATCTGTTGTAATGGGAAGCACTCTTTAAAATCTAGTCCGCACAGGCGGACTAGATTTGCGTGGTTCCGCGATTTTAATCGCCAAAGTCCAAAAGGGGGTTACTTGCTATTTTCCCCCGTAATAAAAAGCAATTTCTTTCTCTTTAAGGGGGGCAAAGTCAGCATCGATAAGCATTTGATTGAGTTCGTCTTGGGAAATATGTTTTGCTCCAATCCGGACAATCCGCGATCGCATCGTGTTTGATACCCCGCTACGCTGTCGGTTGGCTTCGAGTGCCATCACTTGGTTGTAGAGTTCCAGTTTAGCGGCGGGAATGGGACTTCCGTCCAAGTCCACTCCCTTCGCGATCGCGTGATCAACCGCATCTGCACCTAAGTTGGTTTCTGGGGACATGTTTAGAGGATTCTAAGTGTTGTATTGAGGTATATTATCAAAAGCCAGTATTTGAGTCTGGGAATGGGCGACCAGGGATTCGAACCCTGAACCACCGGATTAAGAGTCCGCTGCTCTACCGTTGAGCTAGTCGCCCTTCGTTCGCTTTAGATTACTATAGCAAAATTTAAACTTAGTAGAGCTTGTCTATGGATCTTCTAGTGACATCATCCCACAGCCAATCAAAGATTATGCTGTGGGACTTATAGCTCCCCAAACCCCTCACCCCTTAAGATCACATCTGATCCTTTAAACTCGATTCCCGGCTGTCTTGGTTTGAATCTAGAGAGGTTATTGTATGCAACTAGGTCCTGGTTTTTGGGCAACGTTCTATTATTACTTCACAGGGATGACCCTAATTGTTGCTCTTTTAGCCTCCCAAGTTCTGGGGCTAAGTTTAACCCAACCCCTTCCTTATCGTTATGGTATTACTCTCGGTCTAGTAGCCGGATTACTGGGTGCTTACTTTAATCGCAGCGTGACTCTCTCTCTAGAATTCAAGAATAAAAAAGTATTTACTCAAACTCTCAATATTACCCTAGCTGAGATGGGTTTTGAACCTCAAGCAGAAATCAATAATTTTCTAGTTTACCAACGTCCGGCTTTGCGTAACGTTTTTTCGGGTAAAGTCTTTGTGCAAATTGAGAAGGGTATGGCTACAATCGTTAGCCGCGCCAGTACAATTAAAAGATTGCGTCAAAAAATTGAATCTTAGCCGAAATTATAGCCGGCTACGTCTGGAACTTCAATTCCAGTTACCATAGAATGAATAGAGATTGCATAGCCCTACCCTAACCATGTATGAACTTGAACCCATTCACAAGCGCTTTCCTCAAGTGCCAATAGAGCGGCGGGTGTGTGCCTTCCTCATCGATTTTGTCGCCGTTTGGCTGGTTAGTTCGATGGCGGGTGGAAATGCTTTTTTGCAAATGCTAGTATTTATGGCGCTTTGGTTAGGGCTGCGGGTGGTATTGGTATCGAGCAATCAGGGTCAGAGTTTGGGGCGCTGGGCATTGGATATGAAAGTGCTCGATGCTAAATACGGCAAACTTCCAGGGCTATTGACGCTAAGCAAACGAGAAGGCATTCTGGGCTTTTGTGCGCTCTTAGCCATGATTGGCTTAAATATCGGTTTGGCGAATGGTATCTCCTTGCTGCTGTTAATTGCGCCCTTAGGAGTCGATTGTGGCATAGCTTTATCGGAACCGGAAACTCAGCAAGCCTTTCATGATCGTATCGCCAAAACCATCGTGATTCAAACCCGTCGCGGGTTTTCCCTCGATCTGCGTCTGAAGCGATGGGTTGCCCAAATTCGGCGTCGTATGCAAAAATAAGAGATTGTGTTTAAATTCACTCACACCCTGATTTAATTTCTTAGAAGTAAGACTATGGCAAGTAAGAAAGGAGTCCGACTCGTTATAACCTTAGAATGCACCGACTGTCGCACTAACCCAGACAAGCGATCAAACGGTGTCTCTCGCTATACGACAATGAAAAACCGTCGCAATACCACAGGGCGTCTAGAACTGAAAAAGTTCTGCACTCACTGCAATAAGCATACGGTGCATAAAGAAATAAAATAGCCATGAACGATGGCAATGCACTCTAAACTAAACTTGATGACCACAAATCCCTAAGAACTGCCCATGACCTACTTTCGCAAACGTCTTTCTCCGATCAAGCCTGGAGATCCGATTGACTACAAGGATGTGGAATTACTCCGCAAATTCATTACCGAACGGGGTAAAATTCTGCCTCGTCGGATTACAGGTCTTACGTCTCAACAGCAACGAGCTTTGACGCGATCCATTAAACGCGCTCGCATCTTAGCATTATTACCTTTCGTCAATAAAGAGGGATAATGCGGCTTAAAAGAGCTTAGGGTGAGGTGCGGTGAGACAACCGATCTCTGATTAGACGGTGGTGTCAAATGATTGAATCCTTTGATGCCCCGTCTAACCCTTTTGGGATTACCCCATCACCCGTTAGACTAGGTAGAGAGTCTGATAACTCCACACACTGACTCTGAGGAGTACAGTGGGGGCTTCTAGAGGAGCCTTTCTAAACATAAAGATAAACGACCGGGATTAGCGAAGCTGGTGGAAAAAGGAACACTTATAGAATTTCGTGTGCAAGGAGATCGTCATCTAGCGATCGTAGACCGTCCAGATGGCAAAACGCGCTGGACGGTTATTGACGAACGTGGTCAATCTCACACGCTTCATCCCCGGCAAGTTACCTACGAAGTCCAGGGTGGTAAATTTGACGTATCAGAAATTTCCGACTTTCTCAGTCAAGTAGAACCTTATCTCGATCCATCCAGCCTAGAAGTGGCTTGGGAATTGCTGGTGGAAGAGGGAGAAGCTGTAACCTGTGCACAAATGGCACAGCTTTTGTTTTCTGACCAAAGCCCACCCCTATGTTATGCCGCTCATTGCTTGCTATCGGAAGACAAACTCTACTTTAAACAAAAAGCCGATAGCTACGAACCCCGTCCAGCAACTAAGGTAGCTGAAATTAAACATCAGCAATTAGCCACCGAATCGAAGCAGCGAGAGCAAGAGGAATTTTTAAAGCGCACTCAGCACAAACTCAACGGCGAAGCGGTAGACTGGCAAGAGAGCGATCGCACTCGCTTTGATCTGCTCGAACGGTTTGTCCTGTATCCAGAAAATGCGTCTCGTGTAGCCCAAGATCTATTAGCTACCCTAGATCGCCCGCAAACTCCCCAAGCGGCATTCGATCTGTTGGTAGACTTAGGGATTTGGACTCCTCACGAGAATCTGTTTTTGCGGCGCTCATCTTACCCTGTTCACTTTCGTCGTGAGGTGCTTGACTTGGTGCAACAATACTTGGATTCTCCGCCTCCCGACCCTGATCAAGACCGTTTAGACTTAACTTATTTGAAGGTATACACCGTTGATGACGAGAGTACCTCAGAAATCGACGATGGGTTGAGTTTAGAACAACTCGAAGAGGGTAGAGAGCGTCTGTGGATTCATATTGCTGATCCAACCCGCTTGGTTAGACCCGAAGACGAACTGGATAAAGAAGCCCGACGGCGCAGTACCACTCTCTATTTACCGACGGGCATGATTTCCATGTTTCCGGCGGAACTGGCAACCGGTCCAATGAGTTTAGTGGAGGGTCAAGTCTGTCCATCCCTGAGTTTTGGCGTGATCTTGGATGAAGATGGCAGTATTGAAGAGTACCAGATTCACCCCAGCCTGATTAAACCCACCTATCGCCTCACCTACGAAGATGTGGATGAAATGCTGGAACTGGGGGTGAAAGCAGAACCGGAAATTGCCGCGATCGCGAAATGGGCAAAGCGTCGCCAAGAATGGCGTTCGAGTCAAGGTGCGATTAGTATCCACATGCCAGAGGCGGTGATTAAAGTCCGGAATCAAGATGAGATCATCATTCAGGTTTTAGAGGATTCCCAGGCGCGGCTAATGGTCGCAGAAATGATGATTCTAGCCGGGGAAGTCGCTGGACGCTATGGTCAAAGCCATCAAATTCCCCTCCCCTTTCGCGGACAACCCCAGCCGGAACTTCCCTCTGATGAAGAATTGCTGGTATTGCCCCCAGGTCCAGTGCGCTTCTGTGCCATGCGCCGCTGTATGCCTCGCAGTGAAATGAGTATTACTCCCCTGCGTCATGCAGGTTTGGGATTGGAAACCTATACCCAAGTTACCTCTCCTATCCGCCGTTATACCGATTTGCTGAATCATTTTCAACTAAAAGCCCACCTGCGCGGTGATCCTTTACCCTTTTCGGCTCAATACCTGCAAGAAACCATGCAGAGCGTGACTACAGCCGCATCAGAAGCCGCGATGGTGGAACGCCAAACCAATCGCTATTGGGGATTGGAATATTTACGGCGTCACCCGGATCAAGTGTGGCAAGCGTTAATGCTGCGTTGGTTACGCGAACACGACAACTTGGGCTTGATTCTGTTGGAAGATTTAGGGTTAGAGTTAGTCATGCGGTTTAAGCGGTCCGTTAGACTGGGCGATCGCTTAGATGTTCAGGTAACTCATGCTGATCCACGTCAAGATGTGATTCAGTTTCGAGAACTGATGGATCAAGCAGTTGAACCTGCGGCTACATAGATTGTCAGTTGGTGTAAAAAGTCGTAGGGGAGAAGCATTCGCGTCCAGATGTCTCGGTTTTCTACCAAAGTCCCGGCGCGAATGCTTCGCCCAGACCCAAGTCTACCAGACGTTCCCCATTCCCTGTTCCCCGTTCCCTGTTCCCTGACAAATGACAAATGACGACTGGCTAGAAATTGGTAAAATTATTGCTCCTCAGGGGTTAAAAGGAGAATTGCGCGTCTATCCCAATTCTGATTTTCCCGAACGCTTTGAGAAACCGGGACAACGTTGGTTAAAGCAATCTCATGATAGACAACCGCAACCTGTGGAATTATTAGGGGGACGTTACGTTCAGGGTAAAGGGATCTATGTGGTAAAACTTACTGGCGTGGACAACCGGGAAAAAGCCGAAGCTTTACGGGATTCAACCCTATTGGTTCCCCAGAGCGATCGCCCGGAGTTGGGGGAGAATGAATACCATGTCCTAGATGTGCTGGATTTAGAGGTTTTCCACCAGTTAACTGGGGAATTGGTTGGTGTCGTGGTGGATGTGATTCCGGCGGGAAATATGCTTTTAGAGGTTAAACTCCACCAGCAACCTGAACCAACGCCAGCTAAACCAGAAGCGCCACTCCCGAATAGAATTAGTAAGCAACGTAAAGCTAGGAAAAAACCATCTAAGCCAGTAACGGTTTTGATTCCTTTTGTTGATGAAATTGTCCCAGTAGTAGACCTTCAAAATCGTCGGATTGAGATTACACCGCCTCAGGGTTTGCTATGATTTTTTTTTAAAATATTTCTTTGAATAGAAACTTTTATAGGCAATTCGCTTACCTTCGCTTCTCTACTGTAATAGGTTCTCCTTTAAACAACGCCATCATCTATCATACCCTGATATAGCAAAAGGCTCAAAACGTTCAAATCTGTTGCCGTACCCAAGCTCGAAACGTTTGCTCGGCTTCTACTTCATCTTGTTGTGCTTGATTAAGAAAATCATAGAGGCATTCTTTGGGAACAAACGGAAAAGGTCAAGTCTGGTTAGCCGCTTCAAATCAGCCAATTCCGACAGAAACTGGAACGGCTGTTGTTTCTGGTACTCTTGATGCTTCTAAGATTCACCTTTTAGGAGAGCGCGTGGCTTTAGGTGATGTAGAAATTTATGCTAATGGCGATGGCGGCACATTACTGATTGAGGCGATAGAAGATTATATCAACTTTGGTGACATCACCAACGCTAGTGAGATCATCATTAGCGCTGGTGAGATCATCACCATTACCCCGACTCCTGAGGAAACTTCTGGAGGGGTGATTATTGTAACTGATAATCTTGAGCCCGAAACCGATACCAACACTCCAGACACTGATACTTCTGGGGAAACTTCTGGAGAAGTGATTATTGTTGGTTCTGTTGATCCTGGAACTAATCCAGAAACTCCAGACACTGATACTTCTGGAGAGACTCCTGAGACTGATGCTGACACCTCTGACTCCGACACGGCAAATTCTGGAACTAATACAACGGATACAAAAATCATTGGAGACAATGGGAGAACCATCAATATTGGTTCGACGGATTCGTCAATTAGTCCAGTTGTCAATAATGTTGTTGATGCAGTGATACAATCGGTTAATAGAACTTCGCCAAGTCTACCACTGACACTTCAGCCCAACGAAGTTGACCCGATACTTGAATGGACAGGTAATATTGTAAAAGATACAGTTAGGGCAAATAACTTCAATAGAAATAGAGGACTCGAGGCGCTGGTAAACACTCAACGCCACTGGGATAATTTCCTGGAAGCGGTGAAAGCTGAGGATACTAATGGGATAACACGCCAACGGATATCTGATGCAGTCATTAATCAAATGCAAACTGATATAGGACAAGAAATTAATCAAAGATATTGTTCTAGCGCCAGAAATGGGGTTGATTGCGAAGAATAAAAAGTAAATTCCTGATGTTTTGTGGATAAATTGATTTCTTCTAGAGTATTGCTCAATAAAAAATAAATTTATTGTAGGGTGGGTTAGGCGGATACTTCATCAGGAAGATAACTTTTTAATCGGGTGTCCGCCGTAACCCACCAATACTATCATTTACCCACAATTAAGTAGAATGGTGCTGAAATTTTGGCTGGTGGGCATTGCCCACCCTACGGTATATTAATGATTTTGGCATTCCAATTAAGTATAAACCAGACCAAATTTTCTGAGGTGAAAACAGTTATGTGGCTACGTCATATTTCTGCAATCACAATCTTAGCTTTTATCCTAACTCCTGCTAACGCTTTAGCTGAATTCAACCCTATTCCGCCCCAGTCGCAAGCCCAAAGGATAGAGACGTACACGCCGCCTGATCCCTCGCAAATTGTAGAAGAATTAGGATTAACTGAGGAACAAATTGCTCAACTTAATCAAATCCGCCGCAAATTTACTCCCTTAATTGAACCTCTATACGAGGAATGGAACGAAGCGCAACAAGAACTAGAAACATTAATCGTCAGCGCCGACGCCTCAGAAACTCAGGTGCGCCAAAAGTACGATGTTGTTGAAGGGTTAAGATCGCAAATTTCCCAGTTGCAATTTGAGCGGAGAATGGCGATACGAGAGATATTAAAACCTGAGCAACGTCTTCCTTTTGAGGAATATATACAACGATTTGCGGATAATTCGTAAAAGAAAAGCAAAAAAAGACTTTTACGGTCAAGTTTGACTTGAATTAGCATAACTCAAGACTGGGTGTAAGAGAAGTGAGATGATACAAACTAAATTATTAATCATTGGGGGGTTTACCCTGATTTCAACACTCGAACAGGGTTACGCTTTGGCTAATTCTCTCCTAAATTTACCAGAACCTACCAAACATTTTCCCGCCTTTGACTTCGCCCAACAACCTAACCCCAATGAAGACCGATTTCTCCAACCCACTCCCGAACCTATCCCTTCGGAACCCACGGAAACCGAACCGGTTTTACCCACCCCTGAAGAACCGGTTCAACCGCCGCCTTCTGAACCAACCGAAACGACAATAAATGTTAGCACTATCGAAGTTGTGGGGGGTACTGTTTTTGGTGCACAGGAGTTAAATCCGATTATTCAACCCTTAGAAGGACGCACTGTTACCATCCAAGAACTTCAGAATGCCACGGATGCGATCGCGCTTTGGGAACCCATCCCTAACTTAAATCTCCGCCTTGACTATGGGATTCCTTTTGTGGATTTGGATGATCAAAGAGAAAATGCTCAAGATGAGGGATTTCATTTTAGTGTAGGCTATCAGTTTTAATCGTTATCCCAAAGTTATCCCAAACTCAGCCGAGAACTCAAGTTTTGGCTAAAACCTTAAACCCGTTAAAACGGGTTCATATCATGTCCTGTTAATTGCCCCTAATAGCAATACTGTAACAGCCGTTGTTTCAGGCTGCTCCCCCAGCTCCCCCAGCTCCCACCACAAGACTTATTCAGCAGACCCTAATTCAGTCCGCGCAGGCGGACGAAAGTTTGTGTAGCAGCGATTTCAATCGCCATGGCTGTCATGGGGTTCTTTTAGTTCTAATTAAGATGATCGCGGTTTGGGAGTGGACAAAACCAACAGAAATTCCACCAACGACAGTAGTACAGGACTAATGGGACTAATTACCCATTGAAACAAGATATCCGCGATCGCAGTTTTCCGAGGACGATCGAGTAAGAATGTCGCCACAATAATTGCCGCGATCGCAGCGAGGCTAGTCACCCAGAAGAAGGGGGCAAAACTGCCAAAAATGGCTCTTAATCCCCCGGCGGTAAAAATACCTGCCAATCCTCCAATACCAAACGCCGTAAACATTAGTCCATAGTTACTGGGGTAATTATCCAGATTGAAAAAACTTAAAGTTGCGGCTGGGGCGACGGCTAGCCAAGCCCCTAAACAAAACCAAAATAGAGAAAATGCGACTAAAAAATTGACTTGCTCACCCTGACTGGTATTCAGCATAATAATGGAGGCAATCAGAATCAGCACATTAATTAAGATAATCGTTAACTTTGGCTTAAGCCGATCATTTAACCACCCAAATAAAGGACGCCCAATACCATTAAATACGGCAAATAAGGGAACGGCTAAGGTGAGAGCTTCCGGTTCGAGTCCGGCGATTTCCAGCCCAATTTGAGCTGTGGTAGCAATGGCTGTTAGTCCAACGAATGTACCGATAATATAGCAACTCCAAAGCCCATAAAACGTCTGGGTTTGCACCATCGGTAAATTGAGGACGCGATCGCGTTCACCATCACCCCCTGTTCCGGTTTCAGGTGGCGTCCAACCCGCAGGTTTCCAACGCGGTGGTGGCATTTTCAGAGTTGTAGATATTGCCAAAATAATTGCCGTAAACGCAATCCCTAAGATAATAAACGTGGTACGAATCCCCAAGGAGGGAATCCCAAGTTGGGGGTTTCCCCGAATCAGATTAAAAGCTAAGGGGGCGGTTAGCAACGGCGAAAGACCAAAACCCACCACCGTCATCCCCACAGCAAACCCTTTGCGATCGGGAAACCAGCGGGCGGCGACAACAAGGGGGACTCCATACGTCATCCCCACGCCAATTCCGGTAATTAAACCATAGCTAATCACCAACAGGGGTAAATTAGTAACTTGACTGGACAAAAGATAACCAATTCCCACAATAATTCCGCCGATACCCGTGAGAATGCGGGGACTACAGCGATTCATATACAATCCAGTGATTGGCATAACGATTGTAAACGTTACCCCTAATACTAGAAAAGGAAGCAGAATGGCTCCGGGTTGGGTGTTCAACTCCTCCTCAAAAGGACCGCTGAAGATACTCCAAGAATAGACTGTTCCCAAACAAAGTAATACGATTAACCCCAGAGGAATGAACAGCCACCTACCTAATTTCGGTTGCAGTCCGTAGGGTTTAGCCTCGTCCGGGAATTCAAAGAAATTAATTCTGTCCATCATAAAAATTCAACGGCACGTCTGTCATCAAATGAATGATTTAGTGGTTTTTTATCAGGCTATCCGGCAATAAATAAATTAAGTTTAGCCGCAGGAGATGATGTTTAAACAAATAGAACAATTGAAAAATCCAATCATCACGATAAGAAAATCCATGGTTATACTTAAATTTTGACCCTAACTTCTGTGCAGACGGCAAAATCGCCCCCTTCAGTTAAACCTTCTCAGCCCAATCTCTGTCATCATAGTTCAATCATCCTCAAGTTCCGCGAAGAACCGCGATTACCTTTGATAACTGGCAAAGGAGATTTGACTCATGAGAAATTACTCGTTTACTGATACAGAACGTTACCAGATGACGGGACTCGTCGATTATGCCAAATTATATTCACTTCCCGAACTGTGGCAGAAAACCGCTATCCTTTTTAAAGACATTGTGGCACTTAGCGATCCTCATGCCAAGCCCAGCTTCACTTTAACTTATCAGCAGTTATATCAAGAAATTCAGCAATTTGCTATAGGAATTCAACGGTTAGAAATCCCCCAGGATGAGACAGAAAACATCCCTTGTCGTGTCGCATTATTTGCCGATAATAGTCCACGTTGGCTAATTGCCGATCAAGGAATTATGCTTGCTGGTGCGGCAAATGCTGTGCGATCAGCTACCGCCGATCGCGAGGAGTTGTTATATATCCTCAAACACAGTGGTAGCATCGGCTTGGTAGTAGAAAATCTGAAAACCTATCATCAGCTTTGCCCAGAATTATATCAATTTTCTCTGCAATGGGTTGTGTTGTTATCTGATGAAACTGTCGATACCACATTGCCTTTTAAACAACTGAACTTCGGTCAACTCATGACCCTCGCCTCAAAGCATCAGTTACAATCCATCCCCGCCAATCACCAAACCCTAGCCACCTTAATTTACACATCAGGAACAACGGGTCAACCTAAAGGAGTGATGCTGACTCATGGTAATTTAATTCATCAACTGGTTGCTGCATCAGCGATTATTCAGCCCTCAGTCGGTGATCGCACGTTGAGCATTCTGCCAACCTGGCACAGTTTTGGACGTATTGGCGAATACTTTACCCTCAGCCAAGGTTGCACGCAAATTTATACCAATCGCCGCTATCTTAAGCAAGATTTACAAGCCTTTACACCCCAATATATGGTCGGAGTCCCTCGTTTATGGGAATCTATTTATGAAGGTATCCAAAAGTCCTTCCGGGATAAACCTCCCCGGATGCAAAAATTAATTACTAATTTTTTGGCTATCAGTCAACAGTATATTAAAGCAGTTCGCCTCTGTAAAGGATTGGATTTACAAAATTTAAATCCTTCACGTTCCGAATTATTTAAGGCGTGGGTTAAAACAATATTACTATCCCCCCTCCACTTTTTAGGCGAGATGATTGTTTACAAAAAAATCCAGCAAGCAACGGGCGGGAAGGTGAAACAATTAATCTGCGGTGGCGGTTCTTTGGCGCAACATTTAGAAGACTTTTTTGAAATTGTGGGAATTGAAATATTAGTGGGTTACGGATTGACCGAAACCTCCCCTGTACTCACGGCGCGGCGTCAGCATAAAAATCTGCGGGGGACTTCAGGATTACCTTTAACTAACACGGAAATCAAAATCGTTGAATTGGAGAATCGAAAGACTTTACCCCCAGGAAAACCCGGTTTAGTCATGGCGAAAGGACCCCAAATCATGCAGGGATATTACTTAAATCCCCAAGCCACGAAAAACGCGATCGATAAGGATGGGTGGTTTGATACGGGTGACATTGGTTGGTTAACGCCAGATAATCAGCTTGTGTTAACTGGACGAGCAAAAGATACAATTGTTTTGACTAATGGGGAAAATAAAGAACCTCAACCCATCGAAGATGCTTGTCTACGGAGTCCTTATATTGACCAAATTATGCTAGTGGGTCAAGATCACAAATCCCTGGGTGCTTTGATTGTCCCCAACTTAGAGGCGTTGGAACAGGAGATAGTCAATACGGGTTTAGGCGACTCACAGACAACGGTTCCCAAAAATGAGTCCCCAACCAATCAAGCGGTTGAGGGAACAATTGATTTGAATAGTCCAATCGTGCGAAATTTATTTCGCCAAGAGTTAAATCGACAAGTACGCGATCGCCCAGGTTATCGTTCAGATGATCAGATTACGCACTTTGAGCTAATTGAAGAACCATTTACCATAGAAAATGGTCTATTAACCCAAACGCTCAAAATTCGTCGTAATGTTGTGGCAGATCGTTATCGCGATCGGATTCATCAGATGTTTACTTGATTAACTGATTTTCTTTGTGGGATCAATAGGTGTCGGTTGGGGTGGTGGTTGAACCGGGGGTGGAGGAGGTGGCGGTTCGACCGGAATGGCATCAGGTTTAGAGGGTTCAGGGGGTTTGGCTGGTGGAACGGGTGTTTGTGTAGATTCGATCATCAAAAAAAGTCTTGAGCATCTTGGAGAACGTATCTTTTCAGATATCCTAATAGTTCAGAGGATTGATGATTAACGCTGGATTTTGAAAGCGATATGCATCGTCACCTTGTAGCTGACGATCTTATCGTTTTCGACATCAGCCGTCCAATTAATAATTTCTATTCCGCTAATACCCTTTAGAGAAGTGGCTGTTTCGGCTAAACCTTGTTGTATGGCATCATCAAAACTTTTTGACGAGGAAGAAACAACTTCAATAACTTTGGCAACAGACATAAATCGTCTCCTATAGCTGTCTTCACTCAGAATACCGAGTTGGATTGGGCATTGAGCCTATCTGTGGGTAGAGATTTAAAATAAAAAATGGAGTGTGTAGCTGTATATCTTTTGCATATTATGACAAATAGCTACTTCAATTTTCTTTCAACTCTGGGTCATCAGTATCACCAAATAGGAGTGCGATCGCGCGTGTTGATTCAAACTCTTGGCTCAATACAATCACAGACATGGTCATGGGGATACCGAGTAGTGCGCCAGGAATACCCCACACCCAACCCCAGAATACAATCGACAATAGCGCCACAAAGGGTGAAAGCTTGAGGGTACGTCCCTGGAGGCGCGGATCAACGAAGTTGCCTAAAAACACTTGAATGACAGCCAAACCCACCAACGTGGCTACTCCCCGCCCAATTCCCAGAAAAATTAGCGCCAATAGAGTTGGCGGGATCACCGCGACAATCGAACCTAAAGTGGGGATGTAGTTGAGAACAAACGCAACCAATCCCCAAACCAAGGCAAAGTCTACCCCTAGCATCCAACACCATAAGCCAGTCAACACGCCCGTCAGGACACAGGTTAAGGACTGAATTAGAATATAGCCTCGCAGCTTATCGCTCATTTTAGCGACAGCATTGATCACCTTCGCACTGGTTTTGGACGCCAAACTCCGTTCAATTTTTTCTCGATACTGCCCAACTTCGAGTAAAAGTAATACGAGTAGCGAGACCATTAGAATAAATAGGCTTAGCCCATCCCAGAGAAACTTAAGTCCGCCCAACGCTTCATTGGTCAATTGACCCTGGGAACTTTGTGAAGATAACTGTTCAACGGGAAGCCCCCGTTGTCTTGCCCAAGCCATGGCGCCCTCGAACATCTGCTGCAAGCGCTCAAGGTATTGGGGTGCATTAGGTCCCACGATTTGTGCACTCAATAGCAGTGCGCCGATGGCTAACCCGACAACGCTAGCCAGGACTACCATGACAATGACCAAGCTAAGCCAATGGGGTAAGTGACGGTTAAGCCAACGTTGCAGGGGATGAACTAACACCGCGATGAAAAAGGCAAACGCCAAGGGTATCGTAATCGCACTGGTTGCCTTAAGAGCCGCGATCGCTAGGATAGTGGCAATGATCGCCAGTAGGATTTGAATCGTTTTTCCCGATACGCGCATAGGCACTGCTTTAGTGATCTCACTATTGTTGGCAACGATGCCTTCCCCTGTCATCTACCTCAAGACTTGAGTTGAAAATGCTGATGCTGTAAGTATCTCAGTCGAATGTATCAGGTAGCTCCCGAACGGCGCAGGAATTCGTTACAATATATATTGAGACTCAAAGCGGTGACTACGTTTGTTTTCAGTATTCATAGGTTTTTCCCCTAAAGTATTGACAGGCTGTTCTCCGAAATCTTGGCTCTCGACACACTTTCTGATTGGGGAGAACATCAATCGATGTCAATTTATGTAGGCAATCTCGACTACTCCGTTACCTCGGAAGACCTTTCCGAAGTCTTTGCCGAGTACGGTACCGTCAAGCGGGTTCATTTGCCGACTGACCGCGAAACCGGCCGCCTGCGGGGGTTTGGCTTTGTGGAAATGGGGACAGAAGACGAAGAAGCCTCAGCAATTTCTGAGCTAAATGGCGCTGAATGGATGGGTCGTGAACTCAAGGTCAATCAAGCGCGACCTCGTGAAGATGGTGAAAAAAGAGGCTCTTTTGGTGGTGGTGGCGGTCGTAGAAACAACCGCTTCTAGACTTTGAGTTGACTTTGGCGCTTATGTGTGAATCTACAGAAGCGTTTTGTTGTATTGATGGAGACATCCGAAATGGCTAAACGCCGCAATTTGAAAAAAGAGAAAGCTTCTCGCAACCAAGCTTATGCTCGACAGTTTCGCAAGAAGTCATCATCTTCTTCTTTCTCAAGAAACAAGCGTTATTTTGGGAATCGCGATAATAAAAGCGAAAATGAAGGTGAAGAACAAGAAACTGAGTAGTAATCACTCATAAGTTTTGTCTTGGGTCAAGTTAACCCGATAAAACACCGATCAAACAAGGGACAGGCTAGCTAACCTGTCCCTTTTTTTATTGGAATACTAATGAGTTGGCTGGGAAATAGCCAATCGCTGAACTTAGAAATTCATTTCAGCCGCTTGTACCTTCTCAATCTGCTTCTTCTTCAAGACGAGAAAGAGTTGAGAAAGCATAATTGCGCCAATGAAGACCATCAGCCACTTAATTCGAGTCGGGTCTTGTAAGACGATTTCACTGTCTACCTGACCAAATCCACCTACATTGGGATCGGTGGTTAAAGCCTCACCGGCTGCGATTTCTTGCCCTTGTGAAATCACTAATTCCGGTCCAGGGGGAATGGTATCCACAACTGTCCCCGCCTCAGGGGTTTGAATAGTTACTTCGTAGCCCCCTTCCTCCAATTTGGTAATTTGAGAAATTACACCGGCTTTCGATGCATTGTAGACGGTGTTGTTACTCTTATTACCTGCGGGATAAACCTGACCGCGACCTCGGTTTGCCCCAATGTGAACTGAGTATTTGCCAAAATAGACGTCTTTTTCCGTTTTGGGATTGGGAGAAAGAACGGGGAAAACAATTTCTTGATACTGTTCACCCGGTAGGGGACCGACAATGACTACATTTTCCTGATCGGCGCTATAGGGTTGGAAGTAAAGTCCGCCAACTTTTTCCTTTAATTCTTCAGGAATACGGTCTTCGGGAGCAATTTTAAAGCCATCGGGCAACATAACCACGGCACCCACATTGAGACCGCCCTTGGAACCGTCTCCTAAAACCTGTTGTGTGTCAAGGTCATAAGGAATTTTTACTACGGCTTCAAAGACAGTATCCGGTTTAATGGATTGGGGAAGTTCAACTTCTGTGGGTTTCGCCGCTAAGTGACAGTTAGCACAAACAATTCGTCCTGTTGCTTCGCGAGGGGTTGCTGGGGCAGTTTGCTGCGCCCAGAACGGATAAGCCGCAGCAGATTGGGGAAGGGAAATATCACTAATGAAGAAAAATGCCACAGTTGCCAAAGTCAGCAAGAGGGTTTGGGTAATGATCCGCTTGCTGCTTTTGTACATCACCGATAAAGAAGGTGTTCTCATCGCTTAAGGAAAAAATTCACAATTCAAAAATGGGCTATGTCATTTGCCAATCACCAAGGACAAATGACGAAAATAATTAAGTCCACCACGGATTGTCGCCCGTGCGGAAATCGGTTTCAGTCCACTGGGAGAAGGTGAGGGTATCGTCTTCGGTGACGTTGGCGTGAACTAACGCTAAAGACAACGGTGCCGGTCCGCGTACCACTTTGCCCTGACTGTTGTACTGAGAACCATGACAAGGACAGATGAACTTGTTCTCACTGGCATTCCAGGGAACAACACATCCGAGGTGAGTGCAGACGGCGTTGATCCCGTAGTCAGCAATCGCTTTGTCTTCGGTCACCACTACATAGGTGGGATCGCCTTTGAGACCTTGAGCCAAGGTGCGCTCGCCTGGGTTATGGCTGCCTAAAAACTCGCTCACCTTGATATCATTGCCCAAAGCATCTTTGGCACTGACACCACCGCCAGTACCACCACTCGATGGGGGAATAAAGTACTTGACGACTGGATAGAGGGCACCAACGAGAGTACCCGTAATCGTACCAAACGTCAAGAGGTTCATGAATTGACGACGCCCCATATCGGGGACATCTGGGGAGCCAGATACTTGAGCCATAACTGAATGCCTAAGGGTATATTTTTTTTAACAACTCTGGGATGATTCCCAGCATTTTCTTTACCCCGCTCCTTTTATGAAGAGGGATTCAACCGCGAGCAGGGTTGCCACAATCCTTATGTAAGTAAGGATTTACAGCTTAAGCTATGAGTATTATTACATTCTTTGTACCCTTCTCATAAATTGACCTCTCCTTGGTGTAACTAAGGATTCTCAGCAGATAGTTATGGACGGACTACAGTCACGTCCCTGCCTGTCTTATCTGGCTTAGAGTTCCAAGGACTATAGAAAGCCTTGGCTTGATTTCATGTAGACCTCGTAGGTCTTAGGCGGGTCAGGTTTGGGCTCCCTTCAAGCCCTCGGAACCTATAGCAGTGGGGTTCCTGACCCTTACCTTTGAAAAAGGAAGGCTGTTATCATCGTGCCTTTGTCAAAAAATGTAAACACTCAGCTAGGTAAGGGATCTATGACAGGACAACAGTTGCACCAAATCCTGCTCAGCAAGTGGGGACGCTCTTATGATATCCAGCTTCGGCGGACTCAAGGGAAAATCTTTGTTCAGGTGATGTGGAAGTACCTAGAGCAGAAGTCGTTTCCCCTCTCCGAAGCTGAATATTTAGAGCATCTGGACGCCATTGCCCATTATCTTCATGGTTGGGGTGCGGTTCCCCAAGTGCAAGAGTACATCGAGCAAACTCGTGAACGTCCCCGACTGGGGAAAGCTGTGAGTATTCCCATTGAGATGGGTGAGCGGGCGTCGGAATGGATGTTGGATGATTTTTAGGGGTTTGGTGACCTAGGGGTTTGGTGACCAAACCCCTACGAGCGGATGGGATTATGAACCGTGACGAGTTTAGTCCCATCAGGAAAGGTGGCTTCAACCTGAACTTCCTGCACCATCTCTGGTATCCCTTCCATGACCTCATCCCTTGTTAGGAGAGTAGTTCCATCACTCATTAACTCTGCCACAGTACGCCCCTCTCTCGCCCCTTCTAAAATAGCCGCAGAAATATACGCGACGGCTTCTGGATAATTCAGCTTGAGTCCGCGTGCTTTGCGTCGTTCCGCTAATAGGGCGGCGGTGAAAACCAGTAATTTATCTTTTTCCTGGGGTGAGAGTTGCATAATAACTTAGTCTGTTCCCTTCATTTCATTGATTTCAAACAAACTGATCATAACTCCAGCCAGAGGAATTGCCAGAAAAACTCCCAAAAGTCCGGCAACTCTCGCACCTACTAATAAAGCAAAGAACATGACAACTGGATTCATATCAAGTGAGCCTTGCATAATTCGAGGCATCAGCAAATTTTCTTCGACTTGTTGTAAAATTACACAAATTGCTAAAACAGTGATACTTAGCAAAATTCCTTGAGGTAACACAATTAATGCGACAATGGTAATCCCTAAGGTTGCGCCAATTGCCGGAATCAGATCAAATACTCCCGCGATCGCGGCTAAAACTAAGGCATAGGGAATTCTAAACAGTACAAAAATAACAAAGGCAGAAATGCCAAAAAAAGCTGATAGTAGAAGTCGTCCCCAAAAAAATCCTAAAAAGTTGCGTTGAATAGCAAGGCTTAGCTTATTTCGCAGGGGAGGGGGAAATCGTTGAAGAATGAAAGACCAAAGCCTTCCTCTATCTAGCAACATAAAAAATGCGACAACAGCAATCAATATAAGATTGACGAACTGGGTTAGTAACTCGGATAATATTGCTAAAATAAGGGCAATTCCTGCAAGGGTTTGATTGCGTAAAAACCCTTCAATGGCTTCGAGGTCAATTTGTAGATTCCATCTCTCCAAAAACCTCTCAATTTGTCCTCCTATAAATATAACTTGATCGATAATACCCGGTAACTCATTAATTAATTGTTGACCTTGAGATAAGAGTGCAAACCCTATTGTAACCGTAAAAATAAAAACTATAATAATGAGAATTAAAAATACTACAACAACGGCAATAGTATGTGGTATAAAATGCTGCAACCATCTCACTGGATAGGTAAGCAAAAATGCTAATACTGCGGCTAATGCAAAAACAACTATAACGGTTTCAAAATAAACAATGACCTTAAAAAAAAATACTCCTAAAACAATTAAAAGTAAATATCGAATTAATTCACGGTTAGTTAAATGAATCATAAATATAATCGATTCAGTGGTGTTGAACTCATGCTACATTTACCGAATAATCTAAAATTAAAATGACAGTAAATGTGATCACTTTTTTGTCACATTTATCTTTATAAGATGAGTCTAGTTTTCCTTGGATTGACGAGAAATTTTTCTGTACGACCCAGTGGGGTGATTGGTGATAATGTTGTCTTTCTCATTTAAGGGCAAAATTATCCCACCTATCCAACGAGGGTGCTGTCCTTTGAGACAGGGTGTAGCTTCCAGCATTTTGGCTAAACTAGCCAAACTCGTGGTTGGGAAACATTGCGTCCCAAATAAGTAAGGCGCAGACATTGCCAAACCTGGGTAAACCAGTTTCGCACTTCTGTGGTTGATGAACCGCGATAACGGCATAATAATCCTTGTGCCTGAGTTTGGGTAACTCCCGCTTCTCCTTGGCGCTGGCTGGCTGTCCACAGGTTTCTGGCATTGTCTACTATCTCCGATGATACGGGTTGCCCAATCCAGATCAGAGTTCCGACAATTGGCTGTCCGGCTAATCCATGGGGACTATCGAGTACTGCTTCCCCTCCCGGTAACCACTGACGATCAATCCACAACGGACGTCCTTGCTGCCAAATTTCGCTATGCGATCGCCAATCCCCTTGCAAGAACCTCTCCTTCCTAGCAGTACGCCCAAACCGGGTAATTTCCCAGGCTAACCAACTGGCTCCCGGAGCTAATTCTACCGTCATCTGCTGCTGATAAACGGCACCATTAAATACAATCGTTTCCTGCGGTAACCATTCCAAACAAGCCCCGGCTTCGACGTGGATATGAATCCTTTGTCTGGCTCTTTGCCCATTGCTGCGATAGATTTTACTCGCCGCCGCTGTGGTAATCAAGGCTTGGGCATCTGCTTGCAGGTGGATGGTTTGAGATAAGCGATCGCCACCGACAATACCACCGGCTGTATGTAAGACTATTGTATGACAAACCCTTTGTCCTTCGGGGTAAAAAGGGCGCTGCACCTTCAGAGGGGAACCCACGCGATCGCGCACTAAGTTGGTTTTACCTTGATCATTGGCATAGACTAACTCTAAACTGCCTTGCCATTTTGTTTGGGGATGAGACATTCCGGTTCACGACGATCAAGCGTTAATCAGAATTATACAAGCGAACGCGCATCGATCTGGGGAACAAAGGCGGTAATAGGTTGTCAATTCGGTATCCTTAGTTTAAGATTAAACTCTTATTGGAGTTATAATTCTATTGCCAAAAAGTGAGTACATTAATTCTGCTCTTAAGAATCAAATAACGGACTCGTCCAAAGATTGTGCCGAAAATTACACTAACTTTTCCACATTAGTGGAACTTTTGCGCTACAGAAGCGCTACACAGCCAGAGCGAACAGCGTTCACGTTCCTAGGAGACGGGAAAACCGAGTTAGCGAGTTTAACCTATCAAGAACTCGATCGGTGCAGTTGTGAGATCGCGCAAGCACTAAGCCGTCAGTTTTCTGCTGGTGCGAGGGCGTTGCTGCTGTATCCACCAGGGTTGGAATTCATTGCGGCTTTCTTTGGCTGTTTGTATGCCGGAGTTGTCGCGGTTCCTGCTTATCCACCCAAGCGCAATCAGAATCTGTTACGGTTGCAGGCGATCGCCAAAGATGCTCAAGCCCAAGTCGCGCTGACGAGTGCTTCCTTATTGGGGACGATCAAACGTCAGTTTGAGCAAAATTCAGAATTGGCAAGGCTGAACTGTCTGGCTACCGACACCTTGGTGGAGCGTGAAAATTTTACTCCTGATCCAGCCACACCAGATACTCTGGCTTTTCTTCAATACACTTCGGGTTCGACGGGAACACCCAAGGGTGTGATGGTGAGTCATGGCAATCTGATGCGTAATTCCGAGTATATGCACCAGATTTGGGGGTTCACTTCAGAAAGCGTCATGGTAACCTGGCTGCCGACGTTCCATGATATGGGATTGATTTATGGAATTCTCCAGCCCTTGTATCATGGGTTTCCCTGTTACTTGATGGCACCGACTTCCTTTATGCAAAAACCGATTGGCTGGCTTGAGGCAATTTCTCACTACAAAGCCACTCATAGTGCTGCTCCTAATTTTGCCTACGAGCTTTGTGTTCGCAAGATCACTCCTGAACAACGCGCCACCTTGGATTTGAGTAGCTGGCGGATGACGTTAAACGGTGCTGAGCCAGTCAGAGCAGACACTCTAAAACGGTTTACCGAAGCGTTTAAACCGTGCGGTTTTGATCTAGCCACCTTTTGTCCCGGTTACGGTTTAGCTGAAGCGCCTACAGTAGCACGGGAACCAGTCCCTCCATTACTGCCAACCGTCTATCTTACCTGTTGGATCTGCAAGGTCCAAGTATGGCAGTCGATACAGGTTGCTCTTCATCTCTAGTCGCTGTTCACCTAGCTTGCCAGAGTTTACAAAACCAGGAGTCTAACCTCTGCTTAGTCGGAGGCGTGAACCTGATTCTGTCTCCAGAACCAACGATTGCCTTCTCTCAAGCCCGAATGATGTCAGCCGACGGGCGCTGCAAAACCTTTGATGCTAGCGCTGACGGATATGTTCGGGGAGAGGGGTGTGCGGTAGTCGTTCTCAAGCGTCTGAGTAATGCACTTCACGATGGAGACAGGATACTGGCAATTATTAGAGGTTCGGCGGTTAACCAAGATGGACAAAGCAATGGGATCACCGCCCCCAATAGTCTTTCTCAGCAGGCAGTTATCCGCCAAGCCTTAAAAAATGCCCAGGTGCAACCCGCGCAGATTAGCTATATTGAAGCCCACGGTACAGGCACATCCTTGGGAGATCCGATTGAGGTTAATGCAAGAGCGGGGGCGTTTAATGCAATCCTTGTCGCCCGATGGGGAAATGGTGGCAGTATTTGCTGATTATGCCCAAGTTAAAGATGCCATTCAACCCTATGCTCAGCAGGTGGCAATTGCCGCGATTAACGGGGCTGACACGATGGTGATTTCTGGAGAGCATGAGGCAGTGGGAGACGCGATCGCAATTCTATCAGCAGCCGGGGTGGAGACGAAACGGTTGAACGTCTCCCGTGCTTTTCATTCCCCGTTAATGGAATCCATACTGGCAGAGTTTGAGCAGGTGGCGAGAGACATTACCTATTCATCTCCCCAAATCAAGGTAATTTCTAATCTGACTGGGGAAGTCGCCACCGATGAAATCGCTACTCCTGACTATTGGTGTCGCCATATTCGGCAGCCTGTCCGATTTGCGGCGGGTATGGAAACAATCAATCGTGACGGTTATCAACTTTTTCTCGAATGTGGACCCAAGCCAACTTTACTGGGAATGGGACGCCGCTGCTTGCCCGAATCGGCAGGACATTGGCTACCCAGTTTGCGTCAAGGGTACTTAGATTGGCAGCAAATGCTCCAGAGTTGTGCCATGTTGTATCTCACTGGGATACCGATAGACTGGTCAGGTTTTCACCGGGATTATGCCCATTGTCGTCTCCAACTACCGACCTATCCATTCCAGCGATCGCGCTTCTGGTTTGAGAGGATAGCCGATCAACCCAGCCAGGAGAAGCCAGAAGCCTGCCAGCGTTGGCAAACCGTAGTCGCTGCAAGTACCGACCAAGCTCAAACCGGACCGTTTGATTTGGAACTGCACACCTATCAAGCCAAGTTAGAGTCATACGACTCATTGACAACGGCTTATGTTCTCACTGCCTTGCAAAACTTGGGCATTTATCGCCAAGCTGGGGAACGGCATTCTGTAGAAACGTTATTGGCTCAATTCAATATCTTACCAACCTATCGAAAACTGCTATCCAAATGGCTGGAGAGATTGGTAACAGAAGGCATATTGAAGCAAAACGAGCAAGTCTTTGTCAATCAAAAGTCGCTGCCCAAAGCAGGGGTTGATTCTTGTTTGTGTCAGGCAAGAGAGTTATCAGCAAATGCTCCACAGCTAATCAATTTGATCCAGCGCTGTGGGGAAAACCTTGCCGACGTTTTGATCGGGAAGGTAAAGCCTTTAGAATTGATATTTCCCGGTGGCTCCTCGGAAATCACCAACTATCTTTATCAGCAATCCCCTGAGGCTCGCTATTTCAACAGTATTGCCAGGAGCGTTATCGAGGCTATCGTCAAAAGCCAGCCTCAAGCCAAGTCGCTGCGGATTCTGGAAGTTGGAGCCGGAACCGGGGGCACCACTAGCTCCTTGCTGCCAATTCTGCCCAAAGAGCGAACCAGCTATTGGTTCACCGATGTGTCAAACCTTTTCCTGGAGAGAGCCAAGCAGAAATTCAAGAGTTATCCCTTTGTCCGATATAGTCTGCTGGATATCGAGCAGAACCCTGAAACTCAAGGCTACCCCCTGCACAGCTTCGATGTGATTGTGGCTGTTAACGTGTTGCACGCGACTCGTAATATAGAACAAACCCTGGAAAATGTGCGATCGCTACTCGTACCGGATGGCTTACTGCAGATTATAGAAGTCACGAATCCTCCATCTTGGTTGGACATTACCTTTGGATTGACCGAGGGTTGGCAGGGGTTTGAGGACGGGCGAGGGAACAATCCCCTTTTATCCCAGGCACAGTGGGAGTCGGTTCTGGGTGATTGTGGATTTGAGCGAGTGTTGAGCTTACCGAGTTCCGGCTCACCGACAGAAATTCTGGGTCAACACGTCTTGATTGCCCAGTCTGAGCGATTGACACAAGACGCAACAGACTCTGATCGAACAGAGACTCTGCCGCAGCCAGAGCCGGCTGTCAGGGAAGTTGAGGAGAGTTCTAGGCGCGATCGCCTTGTCGCGGCAACGCCTGATAATTTACAGCAGAGCTGGGAGTATCGGCTTCATGATCAAGTAGCCAGTATTTTGGGAATTTCTCTATCTGAGCTAAATATTGATACTTCACTGACCCATCTCGGATTTGACTCCTTGATGGCAGTTGAACTAACGAATTGGATGACCAAAGAATTGGGGGTAAACATACCTGTAGTTAGCTTCCCGGCTGGTGCCAACATTACTCAACTCACTAATCAGGTGAGAGAGACGCTTGCTAACACCGCCACAAGCAAACTCCCTGAATGCCAGCCCTATCCTTGCTTAATTCCCCTTCAGCCTCAAGGCAGCCAACCACCGTTCTTTTGCATCCATCCTATTGCCGGAGTGGTTTTCCCCTATTATGAGTTAACCAGTCTTCTGGGCGACGATCAACCTGTTTACGGGCTGCAATCATTTAGTCTGGCTGGGGAAGGGAAACCCTTAACCCGGATTGAGGATATGGCGGCACACTACATTAAAGCGATACGAACCGTTCAACCCCAGAGACCATACATTTTAGGCGGTTGGTCTTTTGGCGCTTATGTCGCGTTTGAAATAGCTCAACAATTACAACAGAATGGTCAAACTGTTGCCCTACTAGCGGTGATAGATACGCCTCGGCTCTCAGGTAATAAAACCGCGAATGTTATGATGTTGTCCAAAACATTTATTACTGTATCGTTACGATATATAGGTCCCTATGTTTACGATTATTTTTATCTAGCAAAGGCTGCCAATTCGTCTAAAAAAGCCTCAAAAAATGGGGGGTGGGCTATGAAGAGAGTTTCTGCGGTTATGAAGTCACCCGCCGTGGCGAACGTTGTCCTTCAAGAGTCGAAATTTATCCAGCTTCAACAGCCAATTTTGCGCCACCTACTCCCCGTCTTCTGGGCTAATAGCAAAGCATTAGTCAACTATGTCCCAAAAGTCTATCCGGGCAAAATTACCCTATTTCAGAGTAGCAAACCCTGGGTAGCCAGTCCGCCAGATAAGGGTTGGGGCTGGCAAGATTTAGTTCCATCGTCACCGATAGAGGTAGTTTAGAACTCACGGATCTTTTAGTTAGCGACACAAACTGGGAATTAGTCAGCTACGGTGCTATGTCCGATCCGAAAATTAAAGTATCGGAAGGATTTTTTGAAGCCTTTGAATCCGTCTCAGATCAGGTCGAAATTTTCTTTAAGACTTTACTGGGGCGGCTCACCAAAAGAGACTTTATTCGCCTTGAAGGGTTAACTCCCGAAAGACAATTTGCCTGCGCGATGGCAATGGCTGATGCTGGGGCAATTCGACTCAGTAATGAGTTTGAGCAGCAAGCCAGAACGTTAATGCTCAACGTTGTTGCTGATGGGGAAATTGGCAATAATGACGAACTGACAGAAGTTTTAGAATTTAAGAAACAGAATTTATTAGCCCTGGA
The DNA here is from genome assembly GCF_040219735.1 of Coleofasciculus sp. G1-WW12-02. Taxonomy (NCBI): domain Bacteria; kingdom Bacillati; phylum Cyanobacteriota; class Cyanophyceae; order Coleofasciculales; family Coleofasciculaceae; genus Coleofasciculus; species Coleofasciculus sp. G1-WW12-02. The sequence goes on from NZ_JAVJRX010000036.1 coordinate 131,999, forward strand.
AACCTTGAGTGAGCCAGTAGAAGTTTACGTGACGGGTCATAGTTTGGGCGGGTGTTTAGCCAACCTTGGTGCCTTGGCGCTGCGGCGTTACTTTGGTTCAATGGTTGATTCAGGACTGGCAATAAAAGTCTACACGATTGGGGCGCCTAAGATAGGCAATCAGAACTTTGTCAACTATTACAATGAACAAATTGGTAAGGGGTTGAGCTATCGCGTGGAAAACCTATTGGATGTTATGGGACCTGTGCTCCCTCCTTCACCGCCTTTCCCTTTAAATGTTTTGGCTCCCAACGGTTTGCGAATTGGCAATTTTTCTCTGGCTAATTATGCAGCCGTAGGGGAAGTGCATACTTTAATTGGCTTGGGATCTCAGAATTTCTCCCTGGATTTTGGCGGTGCGATAGAATTTTTGGGTGGTATTCCTTTTCCCCACAGCTTCGATGCCTATATTCAGTTGCTAAAAGAAGACAAGCAGCGCTGGTATCAATTCTCCGTACCGATCAAGAATATCCTGGCGCCGTTTTTCAAGGAACTGCTGCAAGAACAAGTTGAAGAGATCGCCGACCGTTTTCAGGTTTCAAATCAAGCTTTGGCAGACCAAATTCTAGAGTCAATACACAGTCTTCAGAATGGGCAAGCCATTGCACAAGATTCTAAGGGGTCAGAGATTGATATGAGCAGGGATTCGGTGAAGTAGGGCTTGCTGCATAAATCTGGGTTCTCCACCCCTGTTATAGTTCAGTCCGGCTCTTCAGTAGTCAGGGTGATAATTAATTCCTCTGACATATTACGAATGACAAAATTTTTCAAAGTTTACGGAACGGTTCCCAATGCAAAACATCGTCCAACAATGTCCGGTAACCCATCACATTGGGATGAAGTCCATCTGTAGACAGTTGCTTTGTCCACCATTGTGTTCCCCGATTCATCCACATATCAAAAATATCCAGATAAGGAATCTGGCGTCTTAGACAAGCCAGACGGGTTGCTTCTTTGTAGCGATACTGATCAGCATGAGTATAGTAGAAGCAATCCAGAAAGGGCATTTTCGTTTCATCCACAGGAACCATCCCCACAAATAGAACGGGACATAAGCGCTGGGCTTGGTTGAGTAGATTTGCCAGTTCCTGCTCAAAGCTATCAAAGTCTGTATAATTCCGACCCGTGGAACGTCCGACACGGGCAGAATCATTCACGCCTACAGACAAAATTATGGCATCAGGGACGCGATTTCTCAGTTCACCCCGACGGCGAAACTCATGTTCAAGACGTTCTTCGACTTGCTTGACACCATCACCTCGGACGCCCAAATTGTAGAGGACATGACCGGGACTCTCTGGTAACATGCATTGGCGTCGCAGCCGTTCAACCCAGCCACCGCCTTCGGGATCACCAAATCCATAGATCAGGCTATCTCCCAAGACAACTAGTTTTAGGGGGTGTCCTGGATTTCCATGGGAAGGGTGAAGGCTAGGAGAAACGATGGTTTGCATAGACAATTGTAGTTCGTCTGGGGTTTGTTAACAAATCGATACATTTACACGAGTTGATACAATGTTACCTTATCGGAGGCTCACGCCATAGTCACTAGATTTCTGTGTTAGCTAAGCAGGATGTTAGCCAACGCCCAGTTAAGATTAATGGCACTGACAACAAGCGTGCATTTGGGGCGACCGACATTTAGTGTTTACCAACTAACTCATTGACGGTGAATACCAGGTAACTCAGTTTAGGGGAGATGACCGCATTGTTTCACCCACCTTCCCCGATCTAAATTTGACGGTTCAACAGGTCTTTCAGGCTGGGGAGTGATTTTTGATACAAAAAAATAGTGTAGTGGGGTTTTCTATAATTGCCTTAGCTAGATCTATCTTTAAGTAATGTACAACAAGTCAACCAACGAAAAAGTGACAGATAAACCAAATTTCCTGGTCAAAGAAAAAGAAAAAATGAAACTCGACAAAGGCAAACCCAAAAAACTGAAGAAGAAAGTTTACACACAGGAATTGCGTCGGTTACAGGTTGAGTTAGTCAAATTGCAGGAATGGATTAAACAAAAGGGATTAAAAGTCGTCGTTATCTTTGAAGGGCGGGATGCAGCAGGGAAAGGTGGTGCGATCAAGCGGATTACGGAATGCTTGAATCCCCGTGTGTGTAAAGTTGTGGCTCTGGGTACGCCCACAGAGCGAGAGAAAACCCAATGGTATTTTCAACGTTATGTGCCATATCTGCCAGCAGCCGGGGAGATGATCCTGTTTGACCGCAGTTGGTACAATCGAGCCGGTGTGGAACGAGTGATGGGGTTTTGCACGGATGATGAGTATCAGGAGTTTTTGCGATCGTGTCCAGAATTTGAATGCATGATTCAGCGAGCAGGAATTATTCTGATCAAGTATTGGTTTTCCGTAAGTGACGATGAGCAAGAACGTCGTTTTCGTCAACGCATGGAAGATCCAACCAAGCGCTGGAAACTTAGTCCGATGGATTTAGAGTCTCGCGCTCGCTGGGTGGAGTATTCTAAAGCTAAGGATGAAATGTTTGCCGCGACGGATATTAAGCAATCGCCTTGGTATGTGGTGGAAGCCGATGATAAAAAACGCGCCCGTCTCAATTGTATTTCTCACCTGTTAAGTCTGATCCCCTATAAAGATCTAACACCAGACCCAATGGAATTACCCCCCCGACAGCAGGAATGGGATTATGTTCGTCCGCCTATGTCTACACAAACCTTTGTCCCAGAGCTTTTCTAAGGTTTCGGTGTAGGGTGCTGGGGAGATGAGGGAGATGAGGGAAGGGAGCAACGAATAACGAATGATGAATGACAAATGACAAATGACGAATGACAAAATCCATTGACAGCGATCGCACCTGCTGCACATAATGGTGATTTGTGTAAACTTTAGCGCGTATAATAAACCCTTGGCTAACGTTGTTGTAATCGGTGCCCAATGGGGCGATGAAGGAAAAGGTAAAGTCACCGACTTACTAAGCAAGTCCGCAGATGTCGTCGTCCGTTACCAGGGGGGGGTCAATGCGGGACATACCGTGGTGGTTCAGGGTCAAACCTTTAAGCTGCACCTGATTCCCTCTGGGATTTTATATCCAGAAACAGAATGTATTATCGGTTCGGGGACAGTGATTGACCCCCAAGTCCTGATTGGTGAACTCGATCAGCTAGAGCAATTAGGCATTTCTACCCAAAAACTGCTCATTTCCGAAACTGCCCACGTCACTATGCCTTACCATAGGTTAATTGACCAAGCATCGGAAGAGCGACGGGGAGACCATAAAATCGGCACCACAGGTCGGGGAATTGGTCCAACCTACGCCGATAAATCGGAGCGCATCGGGATTAGAGTCGTTGATCTGATGGACGCTGATATCCTCCGCAAACAGCTTAATTGGACAATTAATTATAAAAATGCTGTTATAGAAAAACTCTATAATATACCTCCCCTAGATCCCGCGACCGTGATCGAGCAGTATCTAGCTTATGCTGAACGATTACGCCCTCATGTTGTTGATTGTTCCCTCAAAATCTATGATGCCATTCAACAACGGCGCAATATCTTATTTGAAGGGGCGCAAGGGACGTTACTTGACTTGGATCATGGAACCTATCCCTACGTCACCTCATCTAACCCTGTAGCCGGTGGCGCTTGTGTGGGTGCAGGGGTAGGACCAACGATGATTGATCGGGTCATCGGTGTAGCCAAAGCCTATACAACTCGTGTCGGTGAGGGACCTTTCCCCACAGAACTCCATGGCGAACTTGGACAACTATTATGCGATCGCGGCGCAGAATTTGGTACAACAACCGGACGTCGCCGTCGCTGCGGTTGGTTTGATGCGGTCATTGGTCGCTATGCGGTTCGCATTAATGGGATGGATTGTTTAGCGATCACAAAGCTTGATATTCTCGATACCCTAGAAGAACTAAAGGTTTGTGTCGCCTACGAAATCAACGGTCAACGCTGTGAGGACTTTCCCAGCAATGCGCGTCGGTTTGCTCAGTGTAAACCCATCTATAAAACTCTACCCGGTTGGCAACAATCCACCGTTCACTGTCGCGCATTAGAAGATTTACCCAAGCAGGCGTTGGCTTATCTAAAATTCCTGGCAGAACTGATGGAAGTTCCCATTGCACTCGTGTCTTTAGGTGCTAGCCGTGATCAGACTATCATCGTAGAAGATCCCATCCATGGACCCAAACGAGCCTTGCTAGATGCTAATGGTATCCCAGTAACATCGGGATAACTTGTCATTTGTCCTTTGTCATTTGTTCTTTGTCAAAACAATAGTGAGATTGGATTTGACTTTTGAACTGAACGATACATGTAGTCGCGGGAGGACATTCCGAGACTTAAAACGGACAGGGAGTGCGTGTAAGACCTTTTATGAGGCGGTGTGCGTAGAGCTGTCAACTCCCCAAAAGCGACCGTAAGGGTTTGGTTACCAAACCCCTACGGCGTGGTGAGGATGTCAACAACACCAACACTTGAACCAAAAGATTAACTATGGAAGTTAAAGTTGAATGTCAAAAGCGAGCCGAGGGAAGCAAACCCAAAGCCTTACGTCGAGAGGGTTTAATTCCAGCAACACTCTATGGTCACCAAGGAGCCGAATCAGTCGCGCTCACGGTTCCAGCTAAAGCCGCAGAAACCTTGCTCAAGCAGGCTGATATTAACCATACCCCAATTGAGGTCAACATTCCTGACCTACCTTGGAATGGAAAAGTGCTGCTGCGAGAAGTACAAACTCATCCCTGGAAACCTATCCTTTATCACCTCAGCTTTTTCTCTGTGGCAACTCAGGATACCATCCAGATATCCTTACCTGTAAATTTGGTCGGAACTGCTGTTGGAGTGAAGCAAGGTGGCATTGTAGAACATGTCATGACTGAACTTCAAGTCGAATGCGCTCCGAATAATATTCCAGAAACCATTGACGTTGATATCTCGAACTTGGATGTAGGCGCCAGCTTGCATGTTAACGAAATTGTCCTACCTGCAGGCGCTACTGCTATGGATGATCCACAACGACCGGTGGTTAATGTCCTCGGTGCGCCCACTATGGCGGCTGAACCCTCACAGGAACAGCAACCGACATCCCTGTTATCTGAATAAATTTAACCTGAGGGCAATTGCTTTTCTAGCCAGGGAACATAAGATTATCCCTGGCTTTTTTGTCATTAATCACTTGTCCTTTGATATTTTTAACTAAATTAAACGATATGTCACAAAGCACTATTTCAGATCTAATTAACCAAATGAAGCAACCGGATTTTTATCCTCATCCGGTTAAAACACCCATTGAATTGATTCAGACTCATGTATCTTACGTGTTTCTGACAGGGGATTATGCCTATAAAGTAAAAAAAGCCGTTAACTTTGGCTTCTTAGATTTTTCAACCTTGGAGAAACGACAACATTTCTGTTGGCAAGAGTTACAGATGAATAAACCCCAAGCACCGGAGATTTATCTGGACGTTTTGCCGATTACTCAAAAAGGCGATCGCTTTATTCTCGGAGATGACACTCAGCCTGTAGAATATGCCCTGAAAATGCGCCAATTCCCCCAGGAGGCACTATTTAGCACCAGGTTCGATCAAGGCAAATTGACAGCAACTGATATGGAGAACCTGGGACGAGTCGTGGCTCAATTCCATGCTCAAAGCCAAACCAATGACTACATCCGCAGCTTTGGTAAACCTGCGAAGATTCGTGAAGCCTATGACGAAAATTATCAGCAAACGGAAAAGTATATCGGTGGACCGCAAACCAAAGAGCAATTTAAAGAAACTAAACAATTTAGCGATCGCTTTTTTGCCCAACGACAGGCGTTATTAGAGCAGCGCCGGGAAAATAACCGGATTCGGGAATGTCACGGAGATTTGCACCTGAGAAATATTTGCCTGTGGCAAGATAAGATTCAACTGTTTGATCGGATTGAATTTAATGAACCGTTCCGCTTTGTGGATGTAATGTATGATATTGCCTTCGCGGTGATGGATTTGGATGCGCGGGATGCCAAAGATTTGGGGAATGCGTTTCTCAATACCTATTTGGAGCAAACCGGAGATTGGGAAGGGTTACAGGTATTGCCATTGTACTTAAGCCGCCAAGCTTATGTGCGGGCGAAGGTTACGTCGTTCTTACTCGATGATCCGGCTGTTCCTGAGGAGACGAAGCAAGACGCCGCGAAAACAGCAGCGGACTATTATCGACTGGCTTGGGAATACACGAAAACGAATTCCGGACAAGTCGTGATTATGTCAGGGTTATCGGGTTCGGGGAAAAGCACAGTAGCGCGACAATTGGCGCAGCAGTTGGGGGCAATTCACCTGCGCTCCGATGCGGTACGTAAACATTTAGCGGGTATTCCGTTGGATCACAAAGGACCCGATGAACTTTATACCCCACAGATGAACCAGAAAACTTACGATCGCCTGTTAGAATTGGGTATTATGTTGGCACAGCAAGGCTTCCCCGTGATTCTCGATGCTAAGTATGATCGACAGGCATTTCGAGGGGACGCGATCGCAAAAGCACAGTCACATCAGTTACCCTTACGGATTCTACACTGCACTGCCCCCATTGAAGTCCTACGCGATCGCCTCTCATCCCGCACAAAAGATGTATCCGATGCAACGGCTGATTTGCTCACTCGCCAACAAGCCACGGCTGAACCCTTCACCGAGGCGGAACAATCTCTAGTCACGACAGTAGACACGACTCAAGATTGGCAATCACAGTTAGGGGTTGCTGAATAAGTATTGTGGTGAGAGGAGGGAACAGGGAACAGGGAACTACACCCTACACCCTGCCTCCTATTCAAGTAGCTTACCCGCCCCTTCAGCGACGTGACTAAGCGTGACATGCACAACCCGAATGCCCACAGCCAGCTCCGTTGGGATGACCGTTAGCGCAAGCATCGCTACAGTAGTATTTGCCGTCTTTTTGCACGGCTGAATCGGGACTTACCATGCACTCACAGGAGTCACAGGCACATTGGGTTTGAGTGGCAGTTGTCATTACTTCTCTCCAGAATAGAGTTTGACTCAATATCTGAACAGGTCTTCAGATATTTTTTTTATCGTAACACCTGAATAGTCGTTCAGATGTTAAATTTCTCTTAAGGTCTACCTCAAGACGATAAGTTACTCTGTGATTAAAAACTGCCAAAACCCTTGATGTACCGTAGGAGGGGCATCGTCACCAGTCTTACTCCGCAAAATCCCTGACAAGGGTTTCAGGCATTTTTACTCTTTCCCTTACCAGGGAAAGGTTTTCAGTCCCTAGATGGGGTATAAAATGTCTACGTCCCACTATAATAATCAGCCCATGCAGAAGGGGTTTCAGTTGAGTAAGTCAATGTTTGTATATAATTGAAGCTGTAAGTCATCGGATAAAAGTTTTTGGTGTCAAAAATCAACGCTATTTATTTTTGTATCTTGACCTAGTAATGCTTATTCTATGTCCGATAACTTAAATGTGTTTTGATAGTTATAATAAAGCCAATCAAAAATGAGTAGCATTTTGGAATCGAAGAACAATTCATTGTGTTTTGCCTTAGTTGCCAGTTTGTGCGGCTTATTTTTTTTACGTCCTTCTGAAGCTGCAATAATAAGTGTAAGTACGGAAAATCTAAGTATAGATCCACAGACAAGTGATATTATAGTTAACCCTCCAATAGTAACGGGTAGTGATAGCAGTTCCGGTGGTAGTATCACAATTAGCTCGGGAAATCTTAGTCTTAACTCTCCAATAGTAACGGGTAGTGGTAGTAGTCCTGGTGGTAGTATCACAATTAGCTCGGGAAATCTTAGTCTTAACTCTCCAATAGTAACGGGTAGTGGTAGTAGTCCTGGTGGTAGTATTACAATCAACTCGGGAAATCTTAGTCTTAACTCTCCAATAGTAACGGGTAGTGGTAGTAGTCCTGGTGGTAGTATCACAATCAACTCGGGAAATCTTATAGTAATTGGCAGTAGTAGTTCTGATAGTGTTGTTTTTCCTAGTAATACTCCTGTCCCTGAACCCTTTACCATTTTAGGTTCAGCAACAGCGCTCGGCTTTGGAGTCTTATTTAATCGAAAAAATTCAAAAAAGCAGAAGAAATAAACAAGGGGTCTATTCCTTGACTTGTAAACGTCTCACCAACTCATCAAACGGTTGCCAATTATCGTCCTGATCAATCGCTGCCCAAACCTCTTCAATAACAGGTCGTAGTAATGCGGTTTTCGGATTCTTCTCCTGTAACCGCTCAGTCATTTTCTCCAACTCATCTGTTGACAAATCCTGCAATATATGGTGGTATAATTCGCACCAATTGGCTAACAACACTTGCTGTTCAGCCGACTGGCAAAACGAGACCTGATCAGAAATTTGTGAGACATCATCGCGCCAAGTGGGGTGAAACTGCTGGGTCAATTCGGTGAAGAAGGCATGATATCCTACCTGAGTTTCCTTTAACAACTCAATCGTCCTCTTCAATAACTCATTCCCTTGTGGTTCATTCACTTGCTCAAATCCCAGCTTATTCAGCATCAACTGTCGATAAGCTTGATGATAGTGTTCGTCATAAGCCGCTAACCCAGCTTCCATATCAGCAACCGGAATCACCATGCCTAACGGCTGCTGCAACATTTCTAAATTCAACCGACAAATACTCGGTTGATTGCCATAACAATAGCGTCCATAATAGTCGAAATACGCCGCCGTGAACACAGGATTATAGGTGGGGATAAAAGCATAGGGACCATAATCAAAACTTTCCCCCGTAATCGACATATTATCCGTATTTAAAACAGCATGACAAAAGCCAGCTGCCATCCATTGAGCAACTAACTCTGCCACTCGTTTCACTAACTCTGCATAAAATTGGCGATATTGCTCAACTCTATCCTTCTGTTGCAATAGATGGGTGTAGTAACAGTCAATGGCATGATCAAGCAGCGTTTTGATTAAATCCCCACGTTTAAAATAGCGCAACCGTTCAAACGTGCCAAACCGGATATGAGAACGACTCATCCGTACCATCACCGATGAACGAGTTGGAGATGGTTCATCCCCTCGCCACAACTGTTCCCCGGTTTCAATCAGACTTAAACAGCGACAAGTACGCACACCCAAACTATGCAACGCTTCCGCCGCGAGGACTTCCCGTACTCCACCTTTGAGAGTCAATCGACCATCCGCACCCCTAGAATAGGGAGTTGTCCCTGAACCTTTCGTGCCAAAATCATAGAGTTCACCATCGGTTCCCCGCACTTGACCATAGAGAAACCCGCGACCATCTCCCAATCTAGAATTATATTCGCCAAACTGATAACCGTGATAGCGCAAGGCTAAAAAGGGTCGTATGCCCACAAATTTACCAAAAGCCTGGATAAAATCACTATCTGCTACCCTTTGCGGGTCTAACCCTAAAATTGGCAGCAGTTGGTCATTGCGGAACCGCAGGTGATGACAGGGGAATTCGGCGGCGGCGACTTCATCAAAATAGTCATAGCCGAGGGATTCTAAGGCTCTTTCGTATTCTAGGGAGAGAAACATATTGATGTTGGTCAATTGAAGCTAAATGTAGGAGAGTACATTTATAATAGTCTCCTGCTGCTCGGCTATGTGGATAATCTAGCCCATTGGCAGTATTCTAGTTACCGTGAAAGCTTGGAATAGTTTCTCTACCGTTGAGCAATCGCAAAGTCACGCCTAAACCTGAAATAACAGGTTCTCAAAAAAAGAGGGAGTCATTGGGGTTGCTCGTGGGTCTTAGGAATCCGTCATCTAAGGTTAAATATGTTCAATTGGATTTGTTTAATCTGAAAACGGAATGGGAAACAGGGTGAAACCTGCTTCCAGAATCTAAAACTATAGCGTTAGCTTAGTTTTAATTTTTCAATAACTGTTGAACTAAATCCTGGAATGAACCATGCCAGATTCAATCATGTATCAAGAAGATGCTTATGTGGTTCTGGAAACGAATCAACCTGAGCAATTTCTCACACCGGAGGAGTTACTGGAAAAACTTAAATCCATTTTGGCAACACGGCAGGATAATTTACCCCGTGATTTACAGCAGTTTTCCTCTGTAGAGGAGCAAGCCAAGTATTTAATGGAAACCTCTTGTGACTTAGACATGGAACCTGGAGAATATTTGCAATGGTATGTCGTGCGGCTATAAAAGCCGTAGTAAAAAAGAACTCCTGATCTCAAAGATTTGGATTTCTTTTAAAATGGACTTTTTAAAATTAACCTCTCAGGTAGTTTATGTATCTCAATGTAATTGCCTTACTATCACGATAATCTACCTAGGGGTATATTTAGAACATTACAGTTTTGTTTTAACTTAGAGAGAATGATTCAAGTTTTGGTAAAAACGATAATTTAGTTAAAAAAATTATTAACTAAATTGTTAATAAATCCCTGTCAACCAGCCCTATCCTACTCATAATGAATCAGCTAAACATTGCTATAACCGCCATCGCCGCACTGGTTGTGGCTGTGGGGCTACTCTCTAAACCACTGCGGCGGATGTATTTTTCCGACTCGACGATTGCGCTGCTGTTGGGCGTTCTGATGAGTTCAGATGTTCTGGGGTGGCTTGATATAAGTAGCTGGTGGGGCAATAAAGAACTTCTGATTGAGGAAGTTGCCCGTTTAACCCTTGCCATTGGTTTAATGGGTGTTGCCCTACGCATACCCAAAGGATATGTTCCCCGACATTGGAAGTCTTTAGTGGTGATACTGGGGCTAGTCATGCCCCTGATGTGGTTAAGCAGTGGTTTACTGGTGTGGTGGTTATTGGGTCTTCCCTTTGGCGTAGCCATGCTGATTGGGGCAGTGATAACACCAACTGATCCGGTTGTCTCGACGGATATTGTTACGGGTGTCATTGCTGAGGAAAATATTCCCGGACGCCTACGTCACCTCATCTCCAGTGAATCAGGGTTGAATGATGGGCTAGCGTATCCGATAGTTTATCTACCCATTCTATTCCTGACGCGATCGCCAGGAGAAGCTCTTTCCCATTGGGTGCTGCACACCTTACTTTGGGAAATCGGTGTCGCTGTTTTAGTGGCTGTATTTTTGGGTTATACGGCGGGTCGATTATTAGTCTGGTCTGAAAAGAAGGACTTAATTGAGAAAAAGTCGATTCTGGCTTATACAATTGCCCTTTCACTTCTGGCATTGGGGGGAGCGAAGTTACTGGGTAGCGATGGTATTCTAGCTGTTTTTATAACAGGATTAGTGTTTGATGGATTGGTGAATACTCAGGAAAGAACTCAGGAAGAGCGAATCCAAGAAGCTGTGGATCGCTTCTTTACTCTACCCATTTTTGTGTTATTGGGTTTGGTAATGCCCTGGCAAGACTGGCTGCAACTGGGCTGGAAAGGCTTACTGCTAGTGGTAGCTGTCTTGTTCTTGCGCCGCCTCCCCGCAATCTTGGCTCTCAGTCCTTGGATTAAGCGCCTACATGGTGTCTCAGATCCTCTGTTCGTGGGTTGGTTTGGTCCCATTGGCGTTGCGGCTCTTTACTACTCTCATCTAGCGCTGCGCCTCACAGGTAATCATCAGGTTTGGGTGGTTAGCAGCTTGATGATTTTTGCCTCTATCCTCGTCCATAGTATTAGTGCCACACCTTTGAGTCAGCTCTATGGCTCTAAAAATCAGCATCGCCAAGCATCTGAAGCTCACTAGATCATGGATTCACTCATTGAAAGAATCTGCAAGAAAGTGGAGGTTGCTGGGTTGGTTCGTAGTTGCGCTGTCTTCGCTAAAGTCCACCGACAAACTACACAGCACATCATCTCCCCACTTTCCTGCCTAATAGTCTCAATTTAATCAGGTTTGGGATGCCGCAATCAACGCCACATCAACCTGGTCTTCCTCAGATTGGCTCAATTCAACTCGGATATTCGGACCGAAAAACTTCTCAATCTTTTCCCGCTTTTGTTCCCATGTTTCAAAAGGAATCAGTGGTGAGTAAAATTCCAGTACTAAAGTGTAAGCGCCATCCACTATAGTTTCTCGTAAACTATTGAGGACAGGGCGTTCCTCATCGCTAGGAGAGAGACCCAAACTTTCCAGGGAGCTATCCAGGTGAGCGTCTTGACCGTAACGATAACGCATCACATCTTGGCGAATTTGGTTTTGAATGGGAGTAGCCGTCTGCTGTCGCTGTTGTAACACGTCCGGTGGTGTGGGTTGACTTAAGGGTACAGGCTTGAGTTCGGCAGCTTTCAGGGCAAAACCACCCAGTAAGATGGGGACGCCGTAGAAAAATCCCACTAAATTTAAAGTGGCGTTTTCGGTGGCATAAGCCACAAAGCCGATGATGGTAAGTACTCCCCCAACCCACAGTCCTACCGTTCCCAAGGAAATTTTGCGTAACATCTTAATTCAACTATCTACACAACAATCACTTTAGCTTAAACGGTGGGAAGTCCCGCGCTGTAATCATAGAGTCAACATCGTCTTGTCTTCGTTATACTAGGCAAATTCGCTCTCAATACTGCAAAGGATAGACTGATCACCCATAGTTCCGCTTTTTGATCCCCCTCTATCTCCCTTCCGTCCCCCTTGGGAGATCCCCCTCCCGTCCCCCTTCAAAAGGGGGAAGCCAGAGGATGCTTCGCTTTTTGTTCCATGGGGGAGACCAGCGGATAGTCTAGTATTCTCTGTAGCATAGTAGGTAAACAGTTTTTATACGACCAGTTTGATTGAATCGGTTGTTATCTTTTTTTAAAATGATTCAAGAAAAAAAGCAACAAGCATCCTCAAAAAAACACCGTTTTCTCGATCAGCTTGATTCGTTAAAACGCGAGGATGAAACCCTTAATAACATTCTAGCTGTTGATGTTTGGGCGTTAGCAAAAACCATGGATGAATTTTATCCCGGCTTTTGGTCAGCGTTTATGAAAAATCGCGAAAAGGCATTAAAGCGATTTATTGCCGAAGTGATAAAAAATAAACCGCCTAAATCCAAGCGCCCCCCTTTCCTCAGCTAGCACACCAGTCTAGTACCGTTACCTGGGAATTAAAAAGCTTGCCCTTTAGCGAAGCGAAGAGGAAAAAACAAGTGAACGGCGAGAAAATGTCTGTTACGATATCATTCAGGTAGACATCAAAGGAAACAAAGGATACTAATTATGGATTCACAAGCTATGCGAGAACGCATAACCGTAATTGAGAGTAAGCGACAGTTTCTCGTCCAACTTTTGGAGCAACCTAATTTAGGGATTCTCAGAATCGATGTCAATCAAGCCCTAGAAGAACTTGACGAACTGATTGATGAATTTAAGCGAACATTTCCTGAATCTATCGGTAATCCTTAAGCAATACTATCAAGTTCGGTAGCATCGGTTGTGTATAGTGGGGAAGGGGTAGAAGGGTAAAAGGGTAAGGTTTTTGTCCCAGTAGAAAGACGCGAGCAAGATGCTCGCACTACTTTCTTTTGCCCAAGCCCACACTATACTCGTAGAGTTAATGTGAGCAGTTGAGTGACGTACTCCCGACGCTGACTGCTTAGGCGGTACGGCGCGGGCTTCTCCTCCCAGAACGGGATTCGCGTTTATAGTGAGGCGAACGCAAGAGCCCCACTTTCTTGATGAGCATCCCAGAGTTTACCTAAGTTAATAAGCATCCTGCAATTCATAGAAGTCGGGCGAGATATAATCCTTCCGCAGGGGCCAACCCACCCAATCTTCCGGCATCAAAATCCGCTTCAGGTTGGGGTGTCCTTCATAGACAATGCCAAACATATCGTAGGTTTCCCGCTCTTGCCAGTCAGCACTCTTCCAAATCCAATAGACTGATGACACCGTGGGATTTTCTCGCGGTAGAAATACCTTCACCCTGACTTCTTCAGGTTGCTCAGCATTATCGCTAACCTTAGTCAAATGGTAGAAACTGACCAACTCTTCCCCAGGACCGACATCATAGCCACCTTGACATTGCAGGTAGTTAAACCCATAAGCATACAAAGCGGTGGCAACGGGAATCAATACCGACCGATGTACCTTAATCACCTCAATTCCCAGGTGGTCTGGTTCCATTAACTCGGTTTCAAAACCGTTTTCCTGGAGCCAGCCGTGGACTTTTCCCGTCTCTACCAGTGGGGATTCTTCAGTATTCTCTTGTGTCTGTTCTTTTGATTCTTCAGCCACGATTCACCTCCTGCTGTTGAGCAGACTTCAGCGCAGGTGGCACAGGCATTCCCATCGCTTCGGTTAACTCCTGGGGCGGAGTTTGACGAGTTTCAGACAGCAAATACTTACCCGTAAGCACTTCTGGTACAACTTTCATGCTATGAGTGGTGCTGTAATAGCGGTGGGTTTGACTCAGGCTTGCCCGTTCCTGCATGGACTCATTCGCCACCTTTTTGCGAAGTTTAATAATTGCATCCATGATTGCTTCTGGACGGGGTGGACAGCCGGGAATATAAACATCCACGGGAATCAACTTATCGACACCACGCACAGTTGTTGGCGAATCGACGCTGAACATCCCCCCGGTAATCGTACAAGCCCCCATCGCAATCACATATTTAGGTTCTGGCATTTGCTCATACAGACGCACCATCGCTGGTGCCATTTTCATCGTGATTGTGCCAGCGGTAATAATCAAATCCGATTGTCGGGGACTAGAACGGGGCACTAATCCAAAGCGGTCAAAGTCAAACCGAGAGCCAATCATCGCGGCAAATTCAATAAAACAGCAGGCTGTGCCATACATCATGGGCCACAGGCTGGAAAGCCTAGCCCAGTTGTACAGGTCGTCTACTGTCGTCAAAATGACGTTTTCTGAGAGGTCTTGCGTGACCTGAGGACGACTGATGGGATTGAGGATTTTCTCTTTTTGTTGCTGCTGTTGGGAAGCAGCGTTTGTTGTATCTGTATTCATGACCATTCTAAAGCTCCTTTGCGCCAAGCGTAAACGAGAGCAACGACAAGAATTGCAATAAAGATGAGTGCTTCGATAAACGCCAGTAGTCCTAGCTGATTGAAGGCGACTGCCCAGGGATAGAGAAATACGGTCTCTACATCGAAAATCACGAAGACCAGGGCAAACATGTAGTACCGGATATTGAACTGAATCCAAGCACCCCCAATCGGTTCCATGCCAGATTCGTAGGTCGTCCGGCGTTCGGGGTCACGGATGTTGGGTCGCAGCAGCTTAGAGGCTGCCAGCGCTAGGACGGGGACTAAACTGCTTGCCAGTAAGAACCCTAAAAAATATTCGTAGCCGCTAAGAACAAACACAATGGGTAAGTGTCCCTAAATCTTGTCGTTATTACTTCTTTACATTCTCTTATCCATTATAAGGGTCGTTGGTTTTCTGCAAATTGAAGTGGGTCAATGGTTTTTATTGTCAAAGCTAATCATACGCTTGCTTTACCGTTGAACCACCATCTGTAGGGGCACGACATATCGTGCCCCTACTCTAGGGGGGAGACAACCTTAGGGAATCAGGACTTCAGACCAACTGGTTGTAGGCAAGGTAAGCTTGAATTACCTGGCTATTGACTGGCGGGCAGACAATATTCGTTCCGGCTAAGCCGGATAAAGTATTCTGGGAGTCAAACGCCTGAGAGACTAAAGCCGCTGTTTCCAGATAGGGACGCTGGTTTTCACCCACCCATTGAGTAAACAGGAACACCAACGGACTCAAGACATTGTCAGGCTGGGAACTGGCAACCTGAATCAGCTTGTCTTGCCAGGTGGAATAGTCCATCCACTGTAGAGGATGACCGATCGCGCGGATTTCGTCCACCAGTTGCTCTAAGGACACCATCTCCGGACTGACCAAGTGAAACGCTTGACCCCATAAATCTGGCTGCTGGGACAGATGGACGATGGATTGGGACACATAGTCTACAGGAGTCAAGCTGAGATTTAACTCTAACTCCGGCGCACTCCCCAATTGAATCAACCCTTTAATTAATCGGTCAATCAGGTCCCCCGGTTGAGACGCCCCAGTTTGGCTATGTCCCGTAATCATACCCGGTCGGTAAATCGAAGCCGGAATTCCCCGTGCGTGGGCTTGTTTGACCAACTTCTCACCCACCCATTTACTCTGGGCATAACCGTCAGATAATTCCTCCCCTGACTCTAAGCTATCCTGTTCTAAAATTACCGACATTTGAGCATAGCGCGGAGATTGAAACACATCCAGCGTCGAGACGAAGTGAACGGGTTTAACCTTGGTTTTGCTGGCTAATTTGAGAATCTCTTGAGTTCCCAGAACATTGGCGGCTCGCAAGGCGCTGTAAGGATAAATTAAATTGACAAACGCCCCATTGTGATAGATGGTGTCAATCTCGCTGGTTAACGCTTCGTACTGCGACTCCGACAGTCCCAACCGAGGTTGAGCTAAATCACCCAACACAGGGACAACCCGCGACTCCAGCTTATCGGATGAGAGTAAATAGCGGTTGAAGTTCGCCGCAATCTTTTGCTGAGCAGCCTCTAAGGTTTTGGCACGCACTAAGCAATAGACTGTAGCATTAGTGTGCTGGAGTAATTCCTGCAATAAAAATGCGCCCAGAAAACCTGACGCACCTGTAATCAAAATCTTTTCCGGTGCAGTGTCCGGCTGACGATAAGGCTTTTCTGGATAAATCGTCCCATCCAAAACTGCGTCGTTGGCTAAATCCGTGACCGCAATTTTACCTGTAACCGTTGTCCCATCCCCTTGGTCAGGTTGAGACGGATCATCGTGAGTCTTTGCGGTAATGGTTTGAGCCAGTTCCGCCACTGTAGGCGCTTCAAATAGAGCAAACAACGGTAACTCTACCTGAAACAGTTCTCGCACCTGAGACAACAGTTGCGCCGTCAGCAGCGAATGTCCCCCCAGTTCAAAGAAGTTGTCATAAACACCCACACGCTCAACATCCAATACTTTTGCCCAGATTTGTGCTAACTCCTGTTCAACGGGTGTGCGCGGTGCGACGAAGGTATCCTGGGAAACTTGTTGCGCCTGGTTAGGGTCAGGTAACGCCTTGCGATCAACTTTTCGGTTGGGTGTTAGGGGCAGACTATCCAGTAGCACAAAGGTAGAGGGAACCATATAAGCCGGTAGCTTATCACTCAAGAATGATCGCAACTGCGCCAGAGATAATCCTTGAGTTTTAATAATATGCTCAATGCTCTGATGGATTTGCTCCTGCTGGGTGGGCGTGGTCTCAAAAATCACCCCGGCGTTTTCCTCAACATGCCAAGCGACAGTGCCATGCAGCCACAAGGGATTTTGCACCCCTGGCAGTTGCACCCGTAATAGTATGGGTTGGTTGTTTTGCCAAAACGTTGGGGTCAGTGCTTTTAAGCTAATCCCATTGCGGCTGAAGTTTTGCGTCGTTACTCCCACTTGTTGACCCGACTCAAATTCAGCAAGGCAATTAATCTGGAGTGGAATGCGCGGTTCTGTCCGCAGATTTCCCAGACTGCGATGGAGTTTCGCCTTCTGGCTGGGTGTGGTGTCAAACTTGACGCCAACATAGTCTTCAACATGCCAAACAATGATTCCTTGTAGCCATAGCGGGGTTTCGACTCCGGGCAATTGTAATCGTAGCAATAGGCGTTGATCCGTTTGCCAGAGTTCAGAAGTTGATACCTTTAAGCAAATCCCCTCATGGCTGATATTTTGCGTCATCACCCGGACTTTTTCCCCGGACTCCAATTCCGCCAGACAATTAATATTTAGGGGTATTCGAGGTTCTTGGCGGCGTAAGTCATGAACCACCAATCCCTGGGTTTGGGCAATGTGTTTGATACTCTGACGTAAAAGCGCCTGTTGGGTCGGTGTGGTGTCGAGTCTTACTTCTATCCGTTCCTGGGATTTTGTGGCGATGGTTCCGGTGAGTTTAAGTTCATCGGGGACGCCGGGAAATTGACAACGCAGCGTCAAGGATTGACCGTTTTGGCAAGGGGTGGTTCCATTGATTAAGGTGATGCGATCGCAAGAGAAATCGCTGGTGGTTAATTCAATTTCTGGATTCCCTTGGTACGCTACCCAGCACGTCGTTTGCAGGGGGATATGTTCGACATTCAAGTCACTGACGAGATAGGCAACCAACCGTTTTTCGCCAGAACTGTCATCACGGGCGACAACCACCGCGTCTCGGATACCCGCATGTTGATAGAGGGCAGATTCAATATCGCCGAGTTCAATCCGGAAGCCACGAATTTTTACCTGATGATCCAGGCGACCTAAACATTCGAGAGTCCCATCGGGTAAGTACCGGGCTAAGTCTCCCGTGCGATAGAGACGGGCATCCGGTTCTAAACTAAAGGGATCGGGAATAAATCGTTCATCGGTTAGGTCAGGTCGGTTGAGATACCCTCGTGCTAAACCCACCCCACCAATCAGTAATTCTCCTGGTTCTTCCAGAGGTACAAATTTAATCGGGTCAGATGAGTTTTGCTCAGGATGAGCCAGGTAAATTTGGGTATTGGCAATGGGGCGACCAATGGGTATTGATTTTTCCGCCGATTCCACCTTATGCACCGCTGACCAGATTGTGGTTTCCGTCGGTCCGTACATATTCCACAGGGAACCACTCCGTTCTAGGAGTTGACGCGCCAACTCGCGGGACATGGGTTCTCCACCACAGAGAACTTTAAGCTGGGGATTTCCCTGCCAACCTGCGGCTAACAACATCCGCCAAGTGGCGGGGGTGGCTTGCATGACGGTAGCACCGGATTCTTGCAAAACTGGGATTAACTGAGCAGCATCTGCGGCTACATCTGGCGTCACTAACACAATATCAGCGCCAACGATTAAGGGTAAATACAGTTCCAATGCAGCAATATCGAAGCAGATGGTGGTTACAGCCAGCAGGGTGTCATCTGGGGTGAGTCCGGGTGCGATACTCATTGAGGTGAGGAAATTTACCACCCCACGATGCAGGACTTGTACGCCTTTGGGTTTACCGGTTGAGCCGGAGGTGTAGATTGTGTAGGCTAGATTGTCAGGTGTGACGCCACTGTCTAAGTTCTCCTGACTATGTTTAGTAATTGCCTGTTGATCTCTATCCAGGCACACTATTCTTGCTTGGGTTTTAGGTAACCGGGTCAGTTGTTCTTGTTCGGTGACGAGAACGGTGACTTGGGAATCTTCAATCATCAACGCTAAGCGTTCTTGGGGATAGGCGGGATCAAGGGGGACATAAGCGCCCCCAGCTTTGAGAATCCCCAATAGACCAATCACCATATCCAGCGATCGCTCCATACATATCCCTACCAGTACCTCTGGTTTAACCTGTAGCGTTTGTAAGTAGTGAGCAACCTGATTAGCGCGGTGGTTCAGTTCCCGGTAGGTTAGGGTTTGACCCTCAAACCGAATCGCGATTTTGTCAGGCGTGCGACGCTCTCCTTTTTCAATGAGCTGATGAATACATTGAGCGGCGGGATAGTGGGTTTGGGTTTGATTTAACTGTTCAAGTCGCTGCTTTAATTCACGTTTTCTGTTTGTATCCGGAATACCGTCAAGTTGAGCAACTTCTAATGATGATTTATAGAAACGATTCATCATGATTTCCCCTTGGAACAGGTTTAGCGTGGTCGTTGTTTTTGGTTGAATTCGGTGATGTTCAATTCACAAGCAAGCTAGCCATTCGCTATTCTTCTCTGATACAAAGAGCATTTTTTTACTGTCACCTATTTACTCCAATTGTCTCACTTAACTTCAGTATTTCGCTTGAGCAATATTTTTTTAATTATTGCTAAACCGCTATCTGAATTTTAATTTCTGGTCTTTGCTTCTCAAGGGGGTGGATAACACTCATCCATCACTAGGGCATGACATAAACGATTTAATGTTCCTCGATTACAGTCTCAGAAAATCATCAATTTATTCGGTCATAGCGATACAAGAGGGGTAAAGTATCTGTCACGATTGAGTTTGTCGGCTTTTGTCGCCTGTAATACAAGCGTATGACTTGTATTTTCTCTTTTCGTATAGTATTCCAATTCCCCGATCTGAGCAACAAGATGATGGGAACTTTACGGAGTCTTTAAAATAGCGAGGTACACAGACAGATCCCCGACAACTCCTACGAAGTCGGGGATCTTGCTTGAGGGTGTACCTCATCAACCACCAAATCTGCTGTAAACCCGCCCCGACTCCCCTATCTCCCCTACTCCTGATACCAAGTTAACCCTAGCGCCGCCGTTTCTTCTGGCGCTTGAGCCACCAGTCGATTACTCCGGAACACTAAAAAGTAGACACTTGCTAAAATCAGCGCTACGCCAATCCCCCAAACACCGCCTCGGTAATTAGGTATGGAAACACAAGCAACTAGGGCAAATGTGGCTAAAGCCAAACCCACAAATGCTCCCGCCGTTCCCAATGGACTTTCGTAGGGTTTGGGTAAATTAGGATTCCCTTTGAGCTTCATGTAGCTAACCATGACCAAAATATAGGAAATTAATGCCCCAAACACAGCCATATTCAAAATCACGGCATCTACGGCTTCAATACCGATATTCACCAGTAGCACACAGAGAAATCCAATCGTCGCCCCCACAATTAATGCCCGATGGGGGGTATTCGTTTTACTCGTAACCGATAGCCAACGGGGTAAGTACCCAGCACGGGATAGGGAGAAAATAATCCGTCCGTAGGCAAACATATTACCGTGGAGACTGGCAATTAAACCACAAATCAGTGCGAGTGCTGTGACAATGGTACTGGTAGCGCCTGCGCCAAAATAAGCCTCTAACCCATCTCGTAGGGGAGCATCGGATTGAGCAATCGCCGCCGCGCCCCCGCCAACACCGGAGTTAATCACCACGGTGAAAATTGACAGAATAATCAGAGTAAACATGCCAGAAATCATTCCCGTTGGCATATCCCGAGGCACATCATCAGTTTCCTCAGCCGTCATGGGTAGTTGTTCAATCGCCAGATATAACCATATCGCAAAGGGAATCGCGCCAAACACCCCAAACCAGCCTTTCGGTAACCAGGTTTGTGACTGTTCCGGTTCAGCCGGAATATTAAACAGTAGGCTAAAACTAAATTCACCCGATACCAGCATACTTACATAGAAGATGGCTAATACCGTCATCGCGATGATAGTTAGCCAAAGACAGACTGTCACACTCAGTTCAAAGCCTCGGATGTTAATCGCCAAGAAAATAGCGTAGGCAAACACCCAGATAAAAAAGCTGGGCAGATTGGGTAATAAGGGCTTGAGGTAGTTGCTTAAACTGAAAACCAGCGCCGCATTGGCGAGGACATATTCAATGGTGACGGTAATCCCACAAATAAACCCCCAAAAAGGACCGAGGGCATAGCGTGTGAACGAGTAGAATCCGCCAGCATAGGGGAGGGCGGCTGAGAGTTCGGCGCTGCTATAGACCAAACAGAGATACATGATTGCCATTAAGAAAGCGGCAATACTAAACCCCCAGAATCCTCCGGAGGCTAAACCATAGTTCCAACCATAGAAATCACCTGAGATAACAGCGCCAACCCCTAAACCCCATAAGAGTAAACCCCCGGCATTTCCTTTCAATTGTCGGCGTCTGAGATAGCCATTATTTACTGTTTCGTAAACAGCAATACCTTGAGAGTGTTGCATAGATAAACCTTATATTCAACTGTTTACCTTGCACCCCAATAATTCTTCATTCAGCTCAAACCTTGGGTTGTTTAAGTTCACAAGATTGGACGGCGTTTCCTGCTATCTTTTTCCCCGAATGAGAGAAAAAACGAACGCCGCCCGTTCCTTGTTAATTGTTGATTGCAAAGAACCCTGTAGCTTGCTTGGAGAGAAGCGAGTAGCATCTAGTTCTTTGACAGCATCATTCCATCATTCAGCAGATCGTAATACAGATCCGGATTGACCGCTAAGTTAGTTTAATTGCTGATATAGCGCTATTATACTCGCCAAACAGCTCAACGTGTATTACACTAATCACGCACTTGGCTCGTCATTTGTATGACAAAAGATTCTAGGTGATCTTAATCTTTATATAAAATACACATGCAGCTGTATCGGGACGTGCCAACGGATCAACTCCACCCAATTCTGGCAAGCGTTCAGTAGATTGATTTTAAAAAGAATGGCGGGGATTTTTATGCAAATTTCAGTGAATTAGTCAGGGCGCTAGATACAGATCGGGAGCATTTGCCGGTGCATACACGCTTACTGGCGCGGGCGATGGAGTGGGATAGGGAAGGAAGGGCGTGATCCCAGTTTTTTGCTGCGGGGGAAGGATTTAGGAACCTCAGAACAATGGGTTAAGCTGACAACTATTTGACACCGGGCAACAACTATGCTAGCTTGCTCCAAATGTTCTTGATCCAAATGTTATAATTTCCTAACAAAAAAAACCTTTCCTCTCTTGCATTTATTGTTAGAAACGCTACAATTTTTGGTGACAGAAATAAAATTGTCAACTCACAATACGACTGAAAATCAATTACCCCACCTGAGTTCAGAGGCAATTAACCCTAATCCTGAAACCGATCAATACTCAGGTGAGTAGTCTACAAACCAACTAAAATCTGAAGATTTTCCCCCAAGTTAACCAAAGCTAGATGGGGTAAATCTTCAACTGAAAACATCGAGACATTTGCAACAAGCGTGAGATAACCTTTGACAACCAAAACCCAAGGAGTTTAGGGAAAAATGGATTGCCGTACTATTCAATTTTGCGATCGCGCCGCTCAAATCGATTATGTCCAACTCCAGGCTCTGTTTCGCCTCGGCGCTTTCTGGGCAAAGGATCGCAGCATTGAGGACTGGAAAATCGCGATCGCGAATAGTGAACCTGTAATTACCTTATGGGATGACATGCGCCTGATTGGATTTGCTCGCGCCACCTCCGATGGGATTTACCGCGCCACGATTTGGGATGTCGTCATTCACCCCGACTATCGCGGCGTTGGTTTGGGACGCAAGCTCGTCGAAACTGTCCTCACTCACCCTAAAATGTGTCGGGTTGAGCGAGTTTATTTAATGACCACTCATCAACAACGCTTCTACGAACGCATTGGATTTGAATGTAACTCGACAACCACAATGCTGCTATACAATCAACCGCTCATGAGTGCTCTGCCAACACCCGTTCGATCATCTCCGGAGTTGCTAGAGGCATAGAACATTGTAACCGGATACAAGTGTCTGTGGCTGAATCGTCGGTTGGTTCCTTACCAGGAATGGGTAGCAGTTCCAAGCGTCCCTGCATCACGTTCACCAAGGTTTGCACCATCAACCAAGTCATTCCAGGTGACGTTGTTGATGAGGTTGTGTCACTCTCACTTGTTTGAGTCTCCGATTCAGATTCACAAGAGAGTAAATCAATGGCTTCACTCAAAATCGCGTGGGGACAGTCCACATCAACACAGATATTAACCATCTGGGAGTGGTCAGAATTTGCCACACAAACCTGAATACTCCCTTCTTCCATTTGGGCAATGATGCTGTCCACCATTCCCATTAATACCTGACGAAAACGCCGGGGATCAGCTAATATTTCTATCTCTGGGTCAGGGGAAATCACTTTCAGCCGCAGATTCCGATTCCCCGCTTGCATGTGGGTGAGGACTTCGAGTTCTTCAAAGCATTGGCTCAATTGCAGGGGGCGAGTCTCTGGACGATTAGTACCGTGTTCCGTTTTTGCCACGGCAATCACCTCATCTAAAAGTTTTACCATCTTCTGCGCCGAGATATGGGCTTGAGCCACGAATTCCTTAACTTCTTCCGGTGAGTCACATAAATCGGACAAAATGAGCTGATGCATCCCCATTAAACTACTCAGGGGAGATCGCAGTTCGTGGGATGTCCGCGCTAAGAACCCAGCTTTATACTGGCTTATTTCATGCGCCATTTGGTAAGCCAATTGGGTTTGCTGGAGTTCCTGCTTCAGGGGTTCAAGTTCATCCTCCTTCACGGGTTCCGCCTTGGCTGGCTGGGATTCCTCCGGTTTTGACATTGGCGATTCTGATACCGTTGAACCGTCTGGCTGTTTGCTGGAACGAGTAGCGCGGCTGACAACGAGTCCCATGACAATACCCACTACCAGATAGATCAGCTCCATGTTGCCCATATTTTTTCCAACTCTTCAACGTAATCTTGGCAGGAGTCCCCATCCACAATCTGTAATTTGGGTGGGGTAGTGGACTAACGAATTTTACTTTTGATTCTTGCCATACCCGCCTACAGCTCAAGCATAGCCCGTTTTCCTCATCGTCATCATCCGTTACGTAAAACTTACACAAATCTACCAATATCCGGTAAATCTGCTGTTTACTTCCTGTTTCACCCTGGCGGTGTCGGCACTCAGCCAGTCCACAGGCTCTCCCCCACCTAACTGGCGGCTATCTCCAAATTAATGGAGGCGTTGAAATCGCGAGCAATTTCTAACCCGCAATTGTCACACCGGAAAACTCGCTCAGATAGGGGCATTGAGTCTTTGACGGTGTGGCATTGCGAACAGGTTTTTGTTGAGGGATACCATCTCTCAACCACGATTAAGGTTGACCAGTACAATTGGCACTTGTACTCTAGCTGGCGTTTAAACTCAAAAAAGCCCATGTCGCCTATTGCTTTAGCCAGCTTGTGATTAGCCATCATGCCAGACACATTTAGGTTCTCTATCCCTATTCGGCTGTGGTTTTTGGCTAAATAGGTGGTGAGTTTATGCAATGTGTAGGAGCGGATATTAGCTATTTTCCGGTGCAAACGGGCTATCTTGATTTGAGCTTTCTTGAAGTTGTTCGATATAGTACCAGGGGCAAACGGGTTTAACCAGCGCTACCAACCATTTATGGAGGTTAATACCAGTGGGAAACTTAATCTTGTCCTCTGGGTTATCCCGGTTATGGTCTAATATCTGCTTAGTTAATCCCAGTCCCCAATTCCAGGCGTGACGGGCTGTACCCGCGTGTTTGGCTAACAGTGTCCTCTGCTTGTTATTCAGCCTTAGCTGTGTTTTGAATCCTAATAACATTGACACCCATTTCATGTGACACTTTTATCATACAACCATAAGTTTTTGTCTTTCGGAAAAATAAATCTGAGGTATTTTTCCGAAAATATCTAGAAATTACCTGTGAATCAGGATCTAATCATCATCCCTTAGACACTGAACAGTTGAATGAGACAGCACCTTGGCGCAAAATTTGCCAACTGTCTCCTGTCCATTTCACCACCGTGGAAGGTACGCCTTGGGTATTGGAGTGAGGCTCTTCTAGTTCTGTGGATTCCGTGGGATGAAGGGTCAACACCTCCGGAAACTCTGCCTCAATTTCTGACATTGTATGTAAGGGAGGTTTCCCGGAAATGTTGGCGCTTGTCGTGGCTAAAGGAGCCGTCTGCGACAAAATCGCGATCGCCACTCTAGAGTTGGGAACCCGCAAGCCAATCGTAGTCGGAGCTGTGGGGTTCATCGCCCCTGTAACTTTATCCGAAGCGGGCAGGACTAATGTTAGCGCTCCGGGCCAATATTTCTGCGCCACTTGCTGCCAAATCTCTAATTCGGCGTCTGTCCCCTTGACATAAGACCAAAGTGATGCAGGAAATGCTCCCATTAAAATTAAGGGCTTGTTATTGCTTCGCTGCTTGAGCGTAAATATCAATTCTGCATAATCCGGTCGTACAGCCAGAGCGGGTATCGTGTCGGTGGGAAAGCTTACGATCTGACCAGAATTAGCGCCAGCCACTAGGGCAGACATGAACACATGAGTCATGTTGAGGTTAGATAATACTCTGATAGCTTCAGGGGAATATTTAATATTTTGCTAGAAATTAAGGCAAAAGTCAAAATTTGTCATTTGTCATACTCAAGGGAGCGAGAAGCAAGCTACGTCATTTGTCATATTATGTTTTAACGATTGCCTCTAATTGTGATCCTGTCAAAGCTATCTTTCTTAAGGGTGTTTGACAGAATATGATATCATTCGTCTGACTTATAACTTATCACTTATTATTGCCGATACGCCAAAGCAAAACGGTCAATTCCAGCTAAATCTGGAATTATCTGAATCTGACCATAACTGCCCTGTTGATGCAATAACTGGGCAACCGTATTACTTTGTCCTGCCATCATTTCTATCATCCAAACGCCCCCAGGACGCAGGTAATCGGGAGAAGTATTAATCAGGTGTCGAATGCAGTCTAGACCATCAATTCCCCCGTCAAGTGCCATAAGGGGTTCGTGATCCCGTACTTCTGGCTGTAACTGTTGTAGTTCATCTGTGGGAATATAGGGAGGATTGGATACTATACCACTCAATTGACCTTTGAGTGCTGCCAAGGGGGAAAACCACGACCCTTGATAAAATTGAATTCTTGACTCAAATCCTAACTGTTGAGCATTCAGTTGGGCAATAGCGAGGGCATCGGTACTGTAATCAACGGCGTGAATCGTCGCACTCCGAAACGCCTCAGCTAATCCTAACGCGATCGCGCCGCTGCCTGTGCCTAAATCTGCCCACTGTCCCGAGTCAAGTTGGGGTGTGGGACTCTTCCCCGTCGCGCTTACCGCCAAATCGATTAAATATTCCGTTTCCGGTCGAGGAATTAAAACAGCAGGGGACACATTCAGCGAAAAACGCCGCCAAGGAGTGATCCCCACTAAATACTGTACAGGCAAGCGGTCATCAAGACGCCGCTGCCAGAGTTGAGCCAGGACTGAGAGCGGATAGCGTAATTCGATGTGCGATCGCGCCTTAAAAGACTCCAGGCGAAGCGATAGGGGGTCAAGTCCTGCTACCTCTTGAAGTAACCAATCTACTTCAGCCACAGGGATACCCGCCTCTCCCGCAGACATTCGGGCATCTTGTCGCCACAGCCACAGATCTTGACCCGATACCACAAGAACTGAAAATTGTTGAATCAGTAAATTATCTTTCTCAGAATTGATAAACTTCAAATCCTTATGCTTATGGGTTGTTCGTACCTTATCGACGTTGTAAAAATTCTATCGTTTCTGGAGATGGTAAGAGTTCAAATCGGTTGAGTTCTGGAGCGTCTTGGGTTTTCCAAGCTTCAATTAAGCGTCCTAAACTCAAAACCTGAATCTTCACTGTAGATGCGATCTCAGGATTGCCTTGTTTGTAACGCTCAACTTGCTGCTGTAATTGATCCTTATCAAAAAAGAGAGGAATTATCGGCTGACCATTTTGTTGAGTGGTTAGATATGCCGGATTTTCTCCAGCCGTAGCATAAAACAGGGGAACGTCAGGAAATTGCTCTACTTGCTGTCCTCTTTGACGCAGCAGATTTATTGCTGATTCTACCTGCTGCTGAACCGGTACGACGACAAAATCTACACCTTCTGGATTATTTTGACCCTGCTCCAGCTTGTAAATATCTGCTATTGTTACTACGGCTACTTGAGCTGTATTACCTAATTCAGGGTTATTCTTCTTGATCCGCTGCTCAATGAAAGCCTGAGCATCTTGCCCACTAATAAATGCACCGGCTACTGGTATTCTTTGATTTTCGTCTTGGGCAATCGATAGAGTTATTAATGCTCCTTGTTCATTGGTAATTGTAAACACTGGCACAGTTCCTAATTTTTGAAGAATCTGCTGTTCGGTCAAAGCCTCTACACTCAGATTCCCTATAAACAGGGAACCCAGCAAAGCAGTACTAACCAAGCCTATTTTTTTACTCCAACCCATCAATAATTTCATTTTAATTACCTCAATTTTGACCCTAATTTTCACACCGAGAACACTCCTGTTTTTTGAGGAGCAACTTTTTCATTCATTTTTAATCATGGATACAGAACCCTTTCTAATCCTGGACATTCAGACCTCCTTTAAGTCACCTCAAATTAAATTAGTTAGAGGGGCGGGACGATGGGCGCGATTGTAAAAATTGTATAGCTTCTGGTGATGGTTCCAAGAAAAACTTTTCTAGCACGGGATCATCGCTGTTTTTTAGTTCGCTAATTAGACCCTCTAAAGTAATCACCTTAATCTCAATCTGAGAGGCTGCTTCAGGTTTTTCGGCTATTAACTGATCTAGATTTCTTTGTAATTGATCTTTATCAAAGAAAAAAGGAATAACTTCCTGATTTCCATTTTGACCAGGTAGATATACTTGATCTTCACCTACTGTAGCTACCGCAAAAAACAGAGGAACACCATTAAATTGTTGGATTTGCTGACCCTCCTGTTGGAGCAAATTTATTGCTGAATTCACTTGTTGCTGTCTTGGCTCTAAATCAACGACTAGGCGTTGCTGTTGGTCTTGATTTGCTTCCTCTAACCTTTGATAAACAAATCCTAATGATCTCGGGACAATCTGAAGATTGCTTCCCGCCTCTGGTTGCTGAGTTTTTAGTTCATTTAGAAGAACCTGAGCATCTTGTGGACTTAGAAAAAAAGGAGTAACTACAACGCTGTTTTGAGCGTCACAACCTATCGGCTGACCTGTATCTGGAGCAACACACCGATGAAGAGGTATACCATCTGCGCGAGCAATCATAAAAACTGGCACAGTTCTCAGCTTTTCAATCACCTGCTGTTCAGTCAAAGCCAGCGCCCGCATATTTCCACCAAACAAGGAGCCTAGGAGGGTCGTCCCCACTAAACCTAATGTTGCACTCCAGCGAACTAATGATTTCATAAAACAATTGCCTCTTGAGTTCCAGTATAGCTACCTCATCAAAACTAGGATACCGCTCTCAGTTAATGATGACATCTCTCTCATAAATCCGTTGAAACCTTCATGTAGAGTCTATCCATCCTGAGCTAGGTTGTTTTCCTAGCACTATCGATAATTACGATAGTTACGATTGACCTCCCGCAAAAGTGGCGAGGGTTCCATGAACCGCTTGTACTACTTAGTGGTCAAGTGCGGTTGTTGAGTGACGAGAGTTGAGTCATGTATTCCTGAGCATTCCCAGTCGTATCTGAGTTAACAAAATTGACTATGTTCAATCCCACAGAGTTCCACTTGTTTAAGATTTGGGTTAATGTTATTATTTCAAATTAACAAAAAATGGCGGGTCTTAACTCCTCTTCCCCAAAGGATTATAGTATAAAAGAATCAGCACTCGTCAAAAAATTTAGGTAAGCTCATCCCCTGCTTAAAAGACGGGGTCTTTAACTTATTTCTTCAACCCCAAACCAGCTAAATCGCTCACGGCGAGAGGTTTATGCACCATGAACCATTAACCATCAGCTGCGAACAGGGGGCGTTTCCTTCCACCCTAACTGAAGTCCATAGACTTCCACGCCACCCTTTTGTTATTAAAAAATCGGGATGACAGGATTTGAACCTGCGACATCCTGCTCCCAAAGCAGGCGCGCTACCAAGCTGCGCTACATCCCGATGCCTATCTTGATAGTATACCCTAGCGTCCAATTTGCCTAGTCTCCACCGCACAAAAATTAGTCTGGATACCAGAACATCCCTTTGATCCCTTCGGGATCGGACATAAATCCCATTTGCCGATAAAAATTGACCACCTGGGGATCAGCAAAGAGAGTGATATTACTGATATCTTCACTGCGAAGTTTCTTGATTGTGTACTTCATTAACGCCTTACCCAGTCCCTTGCCTTGGAATTCGGGGTGAACCACCACATCCCAAATTGTGGCATTAAAGGCATGGTCGGACGTAGCCCGGGCAAAGCCAATCAGACGCCTAGTGTTCCCTCGCTGCTGCCACATAGACACCACCAGGAAACTGTGTTGAATTGCTTTGCGAACTTTCCGCATGGGTCGTCGTGACCAACCCACGGCGTCGCAAAGCTCCTCTAACTCATACAGATCGAGTTCTCGCTCCGTACTAAAAAGGATACGCTCATTATCAGCGCGATCGCCAGAGCCTGGAGACTCGCTTAGATTTGAAACGGCATCCCCTTCCAATTTCGTCGATGTAGAAGCAGTGTCAGCACTGCCAAAAAAGCTCTTCCAAAAACCCATGCCGGTGTGGCTATAGCATTTTATACTGGTATTCGTTACATAAAACTTATTCTCAGCTACTTACAACTAGACATATCTAGCTGGGTAACTTGCTGGGTAACTTGATGGTTATTCAAAAGTTTGACGTTTTGAACTTTAAGGACTTACGGGTACCATAGAATCCCGCCACACGACAAAAACTGCTCAACCAGTATGCTTTGTCGTTTTGTCTATTCCATCTACAAGAAGCTACATGGGTTGAGTCGTAACAACAACTTGTAGAGGTTTTGACCAATGGAATAGCCAAGCCATACAACAAGTGGAAACGTTCCACTTGTTCAACTTTATCACATAAAGTGTCGGAGAAGTTAGTTGTCATGCATAAGTTTTTTCTTGACTTTTGGTAGGACAACTTTCAACTGACATGCTTATCGTACCACAATTGGATTGAGATGCTCCTATCACCGTTATGACCTTATAACCCCTGGCGCTTAGGGTCACAGTACCCCAAAGCTTCTAACTAGAGCTTATCCTAACCCCCAGTTCCCAGCATGTTTGGCTAGTGCCGTCCTTCAACGATGCCACTTTATTTCTACGGCTCAGTGGCAAATTGTGACTCAGGGCAAGACCTTCTTTAGCTAGACTGAGGCTATTGTGCCGAATTTGTGAGAGATTAACCAGATACGGCAGGTTTTTGCCTTGAGGCTGAGCTTGCTGGTCTATCCCAAAAGCTTTTTACCAAAGCGAACGCCTTTTCCCCCTACTTATGGCTGCGGGTCTGAAATCATCAACACTAGAACTGCTAAAGCGCTTCAACCGGGCGTTTCCGGAATTTTACGAGCAGTTTGTCAGTAGTGAGATCCAATTGCAAAACCTTCGGCTAGCTTATAAACTCTACAAAACTCGGCGCGTCGTCATTGAGATCAAACCCGAAGGCTCGAAAAGCGCCCTACATTTTGCCTACCGCAACCAGTCTTTTCTCCTCAGTGATATTTTTGGGGTTTTAGCTGCCTATGGATTGACAATTCACAGCCTGAGTCTTCATGGTCAAATCAGTCCCCCCATGCTGGTGTTCATCAAGCTAGTGGTATCCCGTGGTAGCAAAGCTTTGACCCCCAAAACCGCCGATAACGTCTGCCGTGCCATTCGGGAGGCGCTGGCAGGACGTTTTGAAGTTGAAGAAATGCTAGCAGTGGAATTTAATCTGGATGCTGGCTTAGAACAAGTAGAAACTGAGTTCTATGTAGACCCAGTATTTCATCTACCCGCCCTGTTAATTGAAGCCGATAACCAGCCAGGATTGTTTTATAAGGTAATGTATGCTGTTTGGCAAGAAGACTTACTCGTCGTCAACGCTAACTTACTTGTCTGGCGTGGACGTACCCGCCTCATTCTCTACTTGCTCGGTCCCAATGAAAACTTGATTCCCGAATATTTGGGTCAAAAAATTGCCGAAAGTGTCCGACAGCGATTATTAGGGCGTCGGTTTTGAGTTTTGAGTGGGATAAACTCTTTCCCCTACACCCCTACACTCCACACCCTTGAACACCTGTGCCAATTCTCGGATAGGATGGATGTATGGCAACGATTGAGATTCTTGGGGCTACCCACGCCTACGAATTAACGCCTCCCAAGGCATCCTCATCCCCAGTTTTGGTTTTTATCCACGGCTGGCTGTTAAGTCGTAACTATTGGCAACCACTGATTGACCGATTAGATGCTGATTATCAATGTTTAGTCTATGATTTGCGGGGATTTGGTGATTCTCAATCCCCAACTGATAAAACACCACAAACCGAATCGGCTTTTGGGGCTACTACTTCTGGCGGGGCGGGTGAGAACGATAATGCCACATTAACATCGGCAGACGTTAGCGCCACTGGTTTATCGACCAGTAACTATACCCTTGCTGCTTATGCCAGGGATTTGGGTATTCTATTGGAAAAGCTGGCAATCGATAACGCTTGGCTTATTGGTCACTCTCTGGGTGGCAGTATCGCCTTGTGGGGAGCCTCAGTGGCATCAGAACGGGTCAAAGGGGTGATTTGTCTGAATGCGGGGGGCGGCATTTATTTAAAAGAAGAGTTTGAACGATTTCGGAATGTGGGTAAGCAGTTGGTCAAACGCCGCCCTCAGTGGTTGTGTTATCTGCCCTTGATTGATGTACTGTTTACACGGGTACAAGTGGCGCGTCCTCTGGCACGGCGTTGGGGACGGCAACGGGTCATTGATTTCGTTGTGGCTCACCCAGAAGCGGCACTGAGAAGTCTGTTGGATTCGACAACCGAGGCTGAGGTTCACCGTTTGCCTCAGGTGGTATCACAGCTTCAGCAGCCTGTTTATTTTTTGGCGGGTGCGAATGATACGATAATGGCACCAAAATATGTGCGCCATCTGGCTAGCTTCCATAAGCTTTTTCAAAATGGGGGTGCCAATGTAATTGAAATTTCTAATTGTGGTCATCTGGCAATGGTGGAACAACCTGATATTGTGGATGCTCAAATTCGGAGAATTTTGGCTGAGTCTTTGAGTTTCTCGTAATCAAAGCTCGTTCTGCCAACGGAATATTTCTACCACTTGCCCTACTGCACATGATTGTCTTTCTGTCAATGCATAAGTCTTGACGTACCCACTGTGACATCCTCCCCCCGTGAATCGAAGATTACACAGGGGGTTTTATAGCTCCCCCAAGCCCCCACTTTTTGATAAACGAGCACGGAGGGATTTGAACCCCCGACACCCAGAACCGGAATCTGGTGCTCTATCCACTGAGCTACGCGCCCTTTTGTGCAGCGGCGTTCAGAAAGAAACACACTGGCACAAATCAGATTATAACTTCGATTTGGGAAAAACGGCAATCTGGCTAAAAGTGAGGGATTCTTGGGCTGAGCATTGCCTGTTCAGGTCTCCCTTACTACTGGTCTTACTCATGTCTACGGTATACTCCGTACTCCTCAAGCGTGAATTTCCGACCGCCCGACGGTATACATACAGACTACCATTAGCCGTTTAATTTTGGTATCTACCGATAACCTCTCTTCATACCCGCCTTTCGTCATAAAAGGGAGATATAGGTAGCGAATGTTACCTCAAGCCGCTTTCCCTTTTGACTTTCCCAAATATTCTCCCTTTAGATAGATGCACATTCCCCTCTTCTTTGTGAAAAAGAACTTGTGTGTATGCTTTGTAATCCATAGGGCAACCTAATACAGGTTCAGTACTAACTTGCCTATTATCAGGACTCGTTTGGTAAACTGCTGAAGTCAAAAAGCTAATTTGTTCCATCATCACCTGGAATCGTAAGTAAATTTATCTACTCAATATCATTATGATGCTAGGACTTCTCGCTATTTACTTGTTAATCGCTGGATTATTTTGCCTAAACTGGTTAAATGCATTCCAGAAAGAGACTGACTTATCGTCGGAGCAAAAATTCCGGTGTAGGATAGTTTTTGTCATTGCTACTGTTTTGTGGCCCCTTACCTTTCCAATTTCATATCTGGAAAACTGTTCGAGAGTTTAGTCACTAGAAAGAAAGAAAGCTTCAACAAGCTTTTTCCAAGCTGAAGAGAGAGTGGGCATCTTGCTCGCTTCATTGTTGGGGCACAGTGGGGCTGACTTTGCTCGAGTGCTCATGGCATCCTAAAACAAAGAGACAGTTAAGTTATGAGGTCAAGGATGTCAGAAGCGTCAGCACAAAAGCGGATAGTCGTCGTTGGTGCAGGATGGGCAGGTTTAGGTGCGACTCATCATCTTGCCCAACAAGGCTACGATGTTACTCTTCTAGAAGCAGCACCCTATGCCGGTGGATTAGTGGCTGGATGGAAAACCTCTGGCGGACGTTCAGTCGAAGGGGGTATTCATGGGTTCTGGTATCCCTATCGCAATATCTTTCGTCTGGTTAACGAATTAGGGCTTAAACCATTCACTCGCTTTACCTATTCCTCCCAATATTCTCCGGCTGGATTAGAAGTCGAATCGCCCCTGTTTCAAAATGAATTCCCGCTTCCTACCCCATTGGGTACTTTTGTGTATCCCAAGTTTAGACGCTTACCTCTAATTGACAGGCTTTCGGCTTTGCCTCTTCTCTATGCTCTGATTGATTTTGATAATTCTGATCAAGCGTGGCGACGTTATGATAAGGTAACCGCCCGCGAACTATTTAAACAGTTTGGTGTTTCTGCCCGACTGTATCAAGATTCCTTTGAACCGATGCTATTGGTGGGGTTATTTGCCCCTGGCGAGCAATGTTCAGCAGCCGCCGCCCTGGGAATGCTTTATTACTTCATTTTGGCTCACCAACCCAATTTTGATGTCGTCTGGTGTCGAGGAACGGTAGCAGAAATGATTTTTAACCCCTGGGTGGAGCGGATTGAGAAAGCTGGGGGACGAGTGCTGACGAATAAGCGGGTGAATGATATTCTCTTGGACGATAGGGGTAAGGCGAAAGCGGTTGTCTGTGGAGAGGAAGTCTTTGAAGCCGATGCGGTGATTTTTGCCGTTAGTGTTAATGGCATGAAAAAAATTGTTAGTGCGAGTACGGACTTACAACCTTATCCTGAATTCCGGAATTTGAGAAACTTAGGGGCAATTGATGTCTTGGCAACCCGGTTGTGGTTTGACCGAAAAGTTATTCTGCGGAATCCTTCTAATGCTTGTTTTGGCTTTGATCCGACGACAGGGTGGACATTTTTCGATTTGAATGCGCTGCATGATGAATATGCATATCAATCGGGAAGTGTAATTGAAGCAGATTTTTATCATGCTAATCAATTATTACCCATGAGTGATGAGCAAATTGTGGCAAAGGTTCATCGAGATTTAGCCACTTGTGTGCCAGAGTTTCGTGATGCCAAGGTTATTGATAGCAGCGTGATTCGTGTACCGCAAGGGGTAACGCATTTTGCACCGGGAAGTTATCAGTATTTGCTGCCAGCGACAAGTTCGATTGATAATGTTTTTATGAGTGGGGATTGGATTGTGACCAAGCACGGTTCTTGGTCACAAGAGAAGGCGTATGTGACGGGTTTAGAGGCGGCAAATTTAGTAATTGACTGTTTTGGGTATGGAAATAAGGCAACGATTATTCCGGTTGAACCCGATGAACCTCATATTCAAGTAGGGCGGATGATTAATAAAATGGTGCGGGATTGGGGGAAGACAGTATTACCTGATTTTTGGTTGCCTTAGTTTTTGAGCTGGAGACGGTAGATAGCAAAATTAAACGGTTAAACCCACCTTTACAATTGACGAAGGGCGGGTTTTGTTGAAAGGTTATCGGTAAATACCAAAGTTAAGCGGCTAAAGGGAGCCCTGACAATTGACAGACGTGCCATGGCAAGTCTTTACATAAATGAATTCTGCCGAATATATTGTAAAATACCCTGTGCGATCGCGCTTGCCATTTGGCTGTGGTATTCTGGTGTCGCTAGTCGTGGGTTATCCTCTCGTCCAGTAACGAAACCGACTTCCACGAGGACAGCAGGGATATGATTATTACGCAAGACGTAAAATCGGGCTTGTTTCACGCCGCGATCGCGAATCGGAATTGTCTGTAAAATACTACTATGAATGGTTTGAGCCAGACGCTGACCATTAGAGTAATAATAGGTTTCTAATCCATTCACATCAGGACGGCGACCAATAGCATTAGCATGAATACTTACAAATAAGTCCGCTTGGGCTTGTTTTGCCATCTCGACGCGCGGTGCTAAGTCTACAAAATAATCGCTGGTTCGGGTGAGAATGACTTGAATGCCTTGTTGCTGTAAAATAGCAGCAACTTGTTGAGAAATGGGCAAAATCACATCCTTTTCCCGCAACCCATTTAACCCAATCGCACCGGGATCTTTTCCCCCATGTCCGGGATCAATCATAACCACAATGCGGCGGTTAGGAACTTGGGAACTATTAAATGGAGGATTGCTAGTTATAGGCGGTATGACAGGATTTTGCGGCGGTAGAGGGGTTTGTGTCGTTAACTCAATAACTCGTTGCGGTGGCGGTAACTGCACTGTCCACATCCGAGGGGAGAATCCTTTGAATAGAACCTGTTGGGGATTAATCGTATAACCCGGATTAAATTCAATCACCAAGCGCGTGGTTTGGGAGTTCAATTGACCAACACGCACCGCCCGAACTGCGCCACCGACTAACTGTTCTAATTTGGAGTTCTCCAGCAGGATACCGGGTAAATCAATCACCAGGCGGTTGGGATTAGCAAAAAATTGTCCAGTGGGTTGCACCCCTTCATCTGTCGTAAAGACGAGTTGATTTTGATTCACATCAAAGCGCCAGGAAAGCAATCTCGCCGCTTGCGCTGGAAAGGAGAGCAAAAAAAAGCCGAGAAAACTGGGAAGTAGCCAGTGCAGTTTCACTGTTAAAGTTCCTCAAGACAGGGGACGGGGATTAATACTGCAAGGGATAGGGGAGCAGAGGGAGCAGAGGGAGCCGAGGGAGCTGGGGGAGCTGGGGAAGAAGAAATTACATTTAGAGCTTATCCGAGTAGTATTGGGATGGGGATCATGTTCCAGACGCGCCATGGCTCATCTGAGATATAGTATCTAGCATTCTTTTGTTGCATGGGAGTAAACGTAGCTTCCTCGATTTTAGACGGGGGATATTGGATTGTCTCGCACCTGATGGAGTTGAACGTATCGCGGTTCTTGATGTTAATCATTTACAATTGAGAGACTTTTCTATCAGGATAATTCCCCCTGATGTCTAACGAACTGCTATCTGACGTGTGCCAAGCTTCCCAAATCGTCTCGCTGTTTTGCCCAGACAGAACGTAGGTATTCGACAACGGTTTGAGTATAATTAAATTTTTGGCATTCTTGTCGAATCCACAATCCTAGCTGCCATAGTTCGTCCAAGGTTGTGGTTTTTTGAATTAAGGCAATTATTGCCTCAATCCAGAGTTTTAGTTTTCGATAACTGATAAATTGCCCACCTTTGTCGCGGCGATGAACAAAAATAACATTGATAGTGGTGTTGTCTGAGAAGGGCGCACAGTTTTTCACCTTCGGTTTGAAGGCGTAGCCAGTCAGTATGTTTCATGGAATTTTATGGTGAAAAGAACGAACAGATGGAAGGGCAGTTAGAATATTCTCTGCCCTCTATGGTTTTTTGGATTATGACCAGTAAAGCATAACTAGCCATGCATTACTAGTCATAACTTACAATATGCCCCAAGAAAGTGGAAAGCGTCTCACACCAGCGGATTTGCGTCAGCGTACAGGTTTGACTCAGGTGAATTTTGCGATATCGATTGGAAAAAGTCCTTCAACCATTGCCAAATGGGAAGCTCGAACGTCTCTACCGCGAGGCACACCGTCTGAAATCAAGCGTTTGTGTCAGGCTTATCAATGCACTCTCGATGAACTGATTGAGGCATTTGAGGGGATTGATGTCGAGTCAGGGTAGCATCTGATTGAACATGAAATGGAGGTCGAATGGCACGCTCAGATGAGGCTGGTGGGCATTGCCCACCCTACTACACTGGCAAGCTTAAAACGTTGGTCAATTATTTTCGCCAAACCCTTATGAGAGTAGCTATCCAGAAAAATTTTACCCACAATTTTAACCTTGCCGATGTACTACAGAATATAACGGGTTTGGACGATCCAAAAATGCACGCTTTTCAGTGCCATTGAACTTAAATCAGTTGGGCATCAGCACGAAAGCGGATAGGAAAATTAAAAGGTAATTGTCTATCATTGAGTTCCGCCTAACCCATCCTACTGGCTGGGAATATCGTTAACGTTAACCTCCTAACCATTGCCATTGGAGTTCCCTCCTTCCTCCTTCCTCCCCTTGATAAGGGGAGGGTTAGGGTGGAGTCAGACTAACATTCACCATTGAAGGGAATTTCCACCACAAACTCCGTACCGCATCCGGGTGCGGAGAAGCAATGTAATTGTCCCCCATGTTTTTCTACGACAATTTGATAGCTAATCGACAATCCTAAACCTGTCCCTTCTCCTACAGGTTTTGTGGTAAAAAATGGATCAAAAATTCGTTCCTTGACTTCTTCATGAATGCCAGAACCATTGTCGGCAATGTGAATCAGTACAGAGTTGCGCTCTGATAATTCAGTCGAAATCCATATCGTCGGCGTGGAAACATCATCAGGAAGAGAGAGTTCCCCTGATGCCGAATCCTTTGTATTCTCCGGTTGTTTATCCCCTGAATTGAGAGCATCAATGGCATTATTCAAAAGATTCATAAAGACTTGATTCAGTTGTCCTGGATAACATTCTACTGGGGGAAGCTTGCCGTACTCTTTGACAACTTGGATGTTAGAGGCTTCCGACTTTAAGCGGTGCTGCAAAATTAACAGTGTATTCTCCATCCCTTGTTCAATATCCATACATTTGCGTTCAGCTTCATCCAGGCGCGAAAAATTCTTTAAGCTACCAACTAACGCTTGCAGGCGGGTTACACCGACTTTCATGGAACTGAGAAGTTTGGAAAAATCTTTTTGGAGAAAGTTAATATCAATTTCTTCAATTAAGGTTTCAATTTCCGATACAGGTTTAGGATAGTGCTTACCATAGAGTTGGATTAATTTCAATAAATCCTGAGCATATTGATTGGCATAGGCAATATTTCCGGATATAAACGTGATTGGATTATTGATTTCATGAGCAACCCCTGCCACTAACTGTCCCAAACTTGACATTTTTTCACTTTGAACCAGTTGGAGTTGAGTCTGTTTGAGTTCGTGTAGGGTTTGTTCAAGCTGAGTGGCTTTCTCTTTTAAGTTTGTTTCCGACTCTCGCAAGGCAGATTCAGCCGCTTTACGTTCCTTGAGTTCGTCTGCAACTTGCTCAAACAATGCCGCTTGCTGAATAGCTACACTTAACTGGATACTCAGTTTTCTCACACATTCGATTTCCGGCTGCTGCCATTGCCGTACTCCCGAACATTGCTGAACCACAAGCAATCCCCAGAGCTTTTTCCCTTGTAAAATAGGCGCTACCACATTAGCCCGAACCTGAAGCGTTTCGAGTAATTTAATGTGGCAGGGGGTTAAATTTGCGTTGTAGATATCGTCAATTACTCGAATATAACCGTCTTGGTAGAGAGACGATACAACTTCATCCTCCTTAAAAAAATCGTCCTCAATGGTGGTTTTGACAATCCTCATCCACCCATCGCCAACTGACTCCACATCAACTGTTCCCGTCCAATCCGGGTTAAAGCGGTAAATGAGCGTGCGATCGCACCTCAGAAATTTTCGCACTTCTTCGACGGCTGTCTTCAGAACTTCATCCAGATTCAAGGACTGGTTAATTCGCTGATTCATACAGCTCAAAAGCCGTTCTTGCTTGGCTTGTCGCTTTAATTGCTGTTCAGTTTGTTTGCGTTCGGTAATGTCACGGAACGACCAAATTCTGCCGTAGTATTCACCTGTAGGAGATAATACGGGTGCGGCGTAACGATCAAAAACTCGTCCGTCAGTGAGTTGAATTTCATCTTGGCAACTCAGGTTAGGATTCTGCTCAAGATATTCGACTTTACTGAACACCTTTAGCGGTTCAGCAATTAAAGACAACATACATTCTAAAAGTTTCTCCTTATCTGAGGATTTCACAGATTCATGAGGAATTTGCCACATTTGGCAAAATCGAGAATTGTGACTAATAATTCTGCCATTTGGAGCAATGACGATGACGCCATCCGGATCAGCCTCTTGTTGCGCCTTTAATAAAGCATGACTGATTTGGAGTTCCTCTTGGGCTTGCTTACGGGATGTAATATCAGTCTGGACTCCAATAAAATAGATCACATGTCCTTTGGCATCTCGAATCGGTGAAATAGCTAGCTCATTCCAAAAGGGTGTTCCATCTTTGCGATAATTTTTAAGGACTACTTTCACGTCTTGCTGAGTTCGTAGAGCCTGACGGATTTGCTCAACCCCATTCGGATCAGTATCGGCTCCTTGTAGGAAGCGGCAATTGCGTCCAATCACCTCTTTACGGGAATAGCCAGTGATTGTCTCGAAAGCGGGATTGCAATAGACAATCGGCATCTCTGGTTTGCTCGCATCGCTGAGGATAATGCCACAGCTTGCCGCACCGAGGATACGCTCATCCAAATAAAGTGTCTCCAGAGCGACTTTATCGGAGGTATTGGCATCGAAAAGACGACCCGTTGAGGACTGATGTAGGTGAGAAATCATGGCAGTAAGTCAGCAATGTGTAATACCTGGGGAGGTCGAGGCGTATTCTTTTCAATTTAAAAACACCTCAAAAGAGATTTAAATACACCCAAAGGATGAATTTATATAACTTTATGGAAGAATCAATATACATGTTTCTAAAATAAAGATTCAAAAAAACATCCTGTTTTCTGGGGACGAGAGTCAGTCGAGAAAGCCTGCACCCTATAGAGTTACTGCCTGGAGGCGGATCTAGACTAGAATCTAAATGCCAACTTTGATTGTTGAAATGTCAGCTCCAACCGTACCCTCTAAAAAATTTCTTCAACCCATTGACCGTCTGGCTTTGGTAATCATGGTAGTGCTAAGTCTGCTAATTGGCATCGTCCTATTGACAGGCGATACCACTCGACCTAGAGTTAGAGCTTTTAGCTGGCAGGACAAATACGTCAGTGCTGAGGATGCAGCGTTTATTCTAACCTTTAGCCGTCCGATGAACCACGCCAGCGTAGAAGCGAATCTAAAAATCACACCCGTTTTGCCTTCAGGGGAGGTTAGTCCCTCAGAGGTGCCGCCAATCGAGGGAAAAATTAGCTGGGCGGGGCGTAAAATGGCGTATACGTTGCTCTCGCCGATTCCTTATGGTAATGACTATCAAGTTCAGCTTCAGGGAGCAAAGGAGAAAATACCGGGAGTTGAAGAAGAAGGTACAGTCATGGAACCGTTTCAGGCGACATTTCACAGTCGCGATCGCGCCTTTGCTTACATTGGCGTCGAAGGAGAGGAGCAGGGGAGGTTAATCCTCTATAATCTCACACGACAACAAAAAACACTGCTGACGCCGGCTGATCTAGTCGTACTGGACTTTAAGCCCTATACTGGGAGCGATCGCATTTTATTTTCGGCGAATGACCGCCAAAATCAGGCAAGGGGTTTACTCACGGCACAACTGTACACCGTAACCACAGGACTATCGTTTCCATCTCCAAATAAACGTTCCCCATCTCAGTCAACCGCTGGCAAGCTTGATTTAGTGTTAGATAGTCAAGACTATCAAAATCTGCAATTCGACTTATCCGGAGACGGACAAATCATTGTGGTACAGCGAGTGAATCGAGAAGATCCCGCTGACTTTGGATTATGGATTATCCCTGGGGAGGGCGAACCCCAACCCCTCGAAAATCAGCCCGGTGGCGAATTTTTAATTGCCCCAGATAGTGCCTCATTAGCCGTGGCGCAAGGGCAAGGGGTGGCGATTTTGCCGTTAAACTCCAATGCCGAACCGCTAGACTTTCTGCCCAAGTTTGGTCGAGTCCTCAGCTTTGCCAGAGATGGTTCAGCGGCGACAATGGTGAAATTTAATACCGACTATACGCGATCGCTGTTTTTAGTGAATAATCAGGGAGCAGAGCAAGAATTATTACGTACAACCGGCTCGATTGTCAACTGCGAGTTTGCCCCCAATGAAGAAACCCTCTATTGCCTGCTGACACAACTAATTCAAGGGGAAGAGTATCGCGAGGAACCGTTTATCGCCGCCGTTAATCTCAACGCTGAACCTGAGAGTGAACAGAGTCCGGTCAAACCCTTGGTGGTTCTGCCGGAACAGCGTGATATTCAACTGAGTTTATCCCCAGATGGTTTAGCCCTATTATTCGATCAGGTAGCAACCCGACCCGCCTCAGCGATTGATAGTTTAAGAAATGATGAAGGGCAGGCGATCGCAACCGGACGTCTTTGGCTATTGCCCTTAGATGAGTCTATACCCTCAGAAACACCCCTGCAACTACAACCTGAGCCATTATTACCAGGATTCCAACCTCACTGGCTACCGTAGCAGGAGCAGGGGGAGCATGTAGAGACGCTTCAAAAGCGCGTCTGGGAGCAGAGGGAGATAGAAAGTCTGTTGTCGGGGCGGGTTTTACCCTTAACGTTTCGTTTTCACCCGAATGTAACTAAACCCGCCCCGACCAATTGCGAAAATTATCTGACAAATGACCAATGACTAATGACCAACTTTAGCTATCACCTAACCACGCCGGATGAGAAAGCAAAGTCGCAATAACCCGGACACCACGTAGCTGATTGGAAAGCGGGAGATGACCTTTCGGGGCGCTGAGATCCCAAGTAAATTCATTGGGGTATCGAGTCCAGCTATTTCCAGTCTTCCAGCCAATTTTGGGCCACAGTTTTTCCCAGTTTTTACCCACAGAAAGCCAAAGTTCCCGCTGCACAGAGAATCCAAATTTACCTTGAGAGTGAATCACCCACAGGGTATTAATCGTTTGTAAATCGGGAATCGGGAACTTCTCCAGTTCAGAAAAGTACAACCATTTTCGCTGTACGGCAGTAGAGCCAGCCAATTCACAAAGTTTCTCTAACGTCAACCTATCCGCTGCCTGAAACTCTTGCTGGGCAAGTAACTGTTGTAGAGGAGCGTAGTCAATATCCCGTTCAGACA
This sequence comes from Coleofasciculus sp. G1-WW12-02, assembly GCF_040219735.1. Taxonomy (NCBI): domain Bacteria; kingdom Bacillati; phylum Cyanobacteriota; class Cyanophyceae; order Coleofasciculales; family Coleofasciculaceae; genus Coleofasciculus; species Coleofasciculus sp. G1-WW12-02. The sequence goes on from NZ_JAVJRX010000036.1 coordinate 174,501, forward strand.
ACAGGGGAACAATCCCTGTCGGAAAATGGCTTTGTAGGAACTCCTCAGTTTTGGCAGTCTTTGCCTGATAAAGGGCTTGGTATGCCAAACCGACACTGAGACTGGGAGGGGTTGAGGATTGCGCTTGCAGAAAGTCCATCAAAACATCTAAACCAGCATCCCCCTGATTCACCAGTTCTGGAATGAGCTGGAGTTGTTTTTTCTCAGAACTCGACTCGAGTTGGCTAGTCAACTCGGCAAGCTGGTTAGAGGTTTCGGGTACAGAGGCAGTCGTTTGGTCTATCATGAAGCGACGTGTTTGAAGTTGCGGCAACTGATCCTATTGTCGAGGCAAAGTGGCTCCCTTGAACGCCTTAGACTCGAAAATTGACAAGATTACTTTAGAGCATCGGTCTAATAACCTCAGTTAGCAGTAAAAAGAAGTCACCCGCTTGCAGATGTGCCATGGCACGTCTGGAACATTGCGCCTCTACTTCCCCTGCTCCCCCTACTCCCCCTGCTCCCCCTACTCCCCCTGCTCCCCCTGCTCCCCCTGCTCCCCCTACTTCCCCTACTTCCCCGCCTTCCTAACCATTGCTCGGAGGTTGATAACCATTTTCATAGGCAAAACGAATAAGCTGAGCGCGGTTTCCCAGCTTTAACTTATTGAGAATACTACTCAGGTGTGTTTGAACAGTACGCGGACTAATAAACAAGCGATTGCTGATTTGTTTATTCGTCAATCCTTGAATCACTTCCCAAAAAACTCGTTCTTCTGCAGGTGTCAACGGTAAAGGTGTAGGAGTGACAGTTTCTTCTTCCTGGGGTGGTGAAACCTCGGTCGCTTGAGCGGTTTTGGCTTGGTTGGCTAACTCCGTGACGGCGGAACTGGCATTCAGCTGCATTAACTGAACAATCAGAGCATGAATGCGACGGGTTCTCTCAAGCTGAGCCTCGATTTTAGCCGCTAATTCTCTGGGATTAACAGGCTTAATCAGATAATCATCCGCTCCGATGGAGTGACCATGAATGCGGTCTTCTAGTTCTCCTTTGCCCGATAGAAAAATAAAAGGCATCAGTTGACCGGATGGAGTCGCCCTCAGACGGCGGCAAAATTCTATTCCATCCATCTCCGGCATCATCACATCAGAAACCACCAAGTCCGGTGGACTTTTGACACAAGCCTCCAAAGCTTCTGCCCCAGAACTCACCTGTTCAACCTGATATCCCATATTTTCCAGGGCGCGTGTCAAAGTAATGCGTAATGTTCTATCATCATCAACCACTAAAATTTTTTTCATCGTTGGTCGTCAGTCATGGGTCAAAAGGTTGAAGGTTAGGTTGGTGAGACGCTTTCCCTCAGAACATCCTTCCTTGGATAAGAAGCGTCTGGGCAATAGCAGGAATCAGGAGCAAAAAACTCTGTGTTGGTATTAGCCTAGCGACTTCAGTAGCGTATTGCCACAAACCTTCCCTGTAGAGAAGCCAGCCGGAGGACAGATTAGCCAACTCTGTGTAATCGGCTACTCCATCACACAGTCGGGTTGATGCCGAGCTACGCTCTATCGAGTAACAGAGTGCACAACAATAGCCAACACAGATGCTTTATTCCAGCATAATGGTTGAGTTCAGCGAGTGTCTAAACCCTAGACTATTGCGTCCAACCTTGTACTTGTATCGATAAACAGCAGCGACGCCATGGACAGGTAGCATCTCACATCTTGCACCAATCTCAATTAGCCACTTTTGTCTAGGGTGGGCAAGAGTTATCACCAAAGGAAATGCTTATATTATCGTCCGTTGCTCTTGCCCACCTCAAGGTCACTTGGAGTTTATAGGTAATGGGTAACTCACTAAACGTCCGTTATATTTGTTACCAATTTGTTGCCTTTTTATTCCTCATTTGGCAGTGATCTGCAAAAAAACTTAATAAAGTTCCCAGCCGCAGGGAGATCTGGTAACTTTTTCGGAGCATCAATTAATCGTGATGCTGATCTCAACCTTAGCCAAGGAGTTTTATGTACGAAAAAATCGCACCTCCAGATACGGGTTCTCGCATTACCTTCGACAATGGCAAACCCATCGTTCCTGATGATCCGATTATTCCCTTCATTCGGGGAGACGGCACAGGTGTCGATATCTGGCCCGCTACCCAAAAAGTCATTGACGCAGCCGTAGAAACGGCTTATGGTGGAAAGCGGAAAATTACCTGGTTTAAAATTTATGCCGGTGATGAAGCCTGCGACAAGTACGGCACGTATCAATATTTACCGGAAGACACCCTAACCGCGATTAAAGAATACGGTGTTGCCATCAAAGGACCGTTAACCACACCAATTGGGGGGGGTATTCGTTCTCTCAACGTCGCCTTACGCCAAATTAACGACCTCTATGCCTGTGTGCGTCCCTGCAAATATTACCCAGGGACACCATCGCCCCACAAACAACCCGATAAACTGGATTTGATTATCTACCGGGAGAACACAGAAGATATCTACCTGGGAATTGAGTGGCGCCAGGGCAGCGAAATTGCCGACAAACTGATATCTATTCTCAATAATGATCTGATTCCAGCCACGCCAGAACATGGTACAAAGCAGATTCGCCTTGACTCAGGCATTGGCATTAAACCCATCAGTAAAACCGGTTCTCAACGTCTGATTCGTCGCGCCATTGAACGCGCCTTAACCTTACCCAAAGCCAAGCAAATGGTTACCTTGGTGCATAAGGGTAATATTATGAAATACACCGAAGGTGCGTTTCGCGACTGGGGGTATGAACTGGCTACCACAGAATTTCGGGCGCAATGCGTTACCGAACGAGAATCTTGGATTCTGAGCAATAAAGAACATAAGCCGGATATCAGCCTCGAAGAAAATGCCCGTAAGATTGAACCCGGTTATGATGCCTTGACACCAGAAAAACGAGCTGAAGCGATGGCAGAAGTCGAAGGTGTTCTCAATGCCATCTGGGACACCCACGGGAATGGTCAGTGGAAAGAAAAAGTCATGGTCAATGACCGGATTGCGGACAGTATTTTCCAACAAATCCAGACTCGCCCAGATGAATACTCGATTCTGGCGACGATGAACCTGAATGGGGATTATCTATCCGACGCAGCGGCTGCCCTGGTGGGGGGTTTAGGCATGGGACCCGGTGCCAATATTGGTGACACCTGTGCAGTTTTTGAAGCCACCCACGGCACAGCACCCAAGCATGCAGGTTTAGACCGAATTAACCCCGGTTCACTCATTTTATCTGCTGTGATGATGTTGGAATATATGGGGTGGCAAGAAGCGGCTGATTTAATTACACGGGGAATTGGCGGTGCTATTTCTAACCGGGAAGTGACCTACGACTTAGCCCGAATGATGACGCCACGGGTTGAGTCACCGTTGAAGTGTTCTGAATTTGCGGACGCAATTATTAAACACTTCTAGTAAAATCTGCTGTCTGAGCGCAAATCCGCTATTCCTGTTCTTTTCTGGTTGTAGAGACGTTGCCGGCAACGTCTCTACAATGTCAAGTCGTTTAACGAGCATTTAATTGTGAGCGGTTGAGCTGACTCGGCTGCAACCCTGGTGTAATGGGTGTCGGATTATTTCCGACACTCGGAACAGTATTGGGTTGAGTCGGATATTGTCCAACATTAGCGGAGTTGGCAGGTGCTGTTGGCATCACAGGATAGTTGGTGACACCCGTTGCTGGGACTCGGGGGGCAGGAACTGAGGGATACATGGGCTGTCCAGCACCATTGTAAACTGTTCCATTCGGTGTCATCCCTGTGGGATAGGTGGGCTGTCCTGCACCATTGTAATTAGAGACAGTCGGTACAGAAGCAGGAGGATAGCTAGGCTGTATTATCCCTCTGTTGATTGTCGTCCTTGGCACAGTGGGTAATGGAGTCCTGTTTTGTCCACTTGTTCCAGAGGTTGGCACGGTTTGACTGGGACTCGTATCAGAACGTTGAGTCAGTTGATCAGAATTTTTATTGCTCGTTTGAGACGCCTCAGTTCCTGACACCTCAGTCAATTCTTGGAAAGCATTCGCAGAAGTCGTGTCTGAGTTTGAGGAGGAAGACTCAGAACTCAACATATTCGGGTTTGGAAAGAGTCCCTTACCCGACAAAATATCCCCCATAAGGAACTCTTGTGAGGCTTTGGCAAAGGGATTGCTGGAGCTGGGTTTTGGCTCAGCAACGCTGTTTAGGAGTGAGGGAGCCGAGGTTGATGGCTGTTCTGGTGTCGATGCAATCAAAGAATTTTTTTTGTCCCCCGACTTCGGGTCTGGTAAACTAGCCACAGCCAGAGCGTTCTGTTGGTCAAATTCCTCGATGAGGACTGCCGAACTGTCGATATCTGCCATGTTGGCGGCAAGTTCTTCAGCCGAAAGCGTGGTCTCATCCGTTGAATTCTCAAATTGCTCGCGGATTGGGTCTTCTTCTAAGAAACTCAACCAATTGGGATTTTTCCAATATTCCCAGACAAACAGCACGATTAAACCAAAACCCATGACTGATAGCCAAAATGTGGGTTGCCTTAAGGGTTGGAGTCGGGCTTTTAAATAGCGCAGATACGCAGGCACTTGATTGGGAGATGACATAGCGAAAGCCTGAAGTAGGATTTGACAAAAATTGAACTAACCGAGTCAGAATAAAGGAGATAATGTAACTTTTGTTACAGAAATAATTTAAAGGATTGATTTTTTATGAGCGTCAACGGTTGACTCTGTAGTGCAACCCACTAATTATATCCAATGTGATAGACTTTTCAATTCACCTGTTAGGATACGTTATACCACAATGCTGTTTGGTTGAGGGGTTTGGTGACCAAACCCCTACTATCGGGCGGATCGAATTAACAAAAATCCCCCAACAGCAAACCCCATCAGATTAGGCAACCACGCAGAGATTAAAGGAGGGAGGTAGTTACTCAATCCCAGAGCATCTCCGATCGCCATCAGCATATAATAGGCGAAAATAACTAACACGCTGATACCAAAGCCTGTGGCTTTACTGGTACGCTGAGGTCGATTGCCTAATGAGCCTCCAACTAAGCCAAAAACAACGCAAGCAAATGGTAAGGCAAATTTTTGATTGATGCGGATTTTGAGCTTGCGAATGTCATCCTCATCCCCACTCTGGCGCTCTAACTCTAGACGTTCTCTGGCTTGAGTGATGTTCATTTCATCGTAATCGCGGTCTTTTCTTGCCAAATCCAAGGGAATGCGAGGCAATTGTAGTTGTTGGTGTTCAAACCGCACGATGTTACGGTAAGAGGCATCCGGTGCTACTAAATAAATAGTACCGTTATAGAAATCCCAAGTACTTTGAGCTATATTCCAAATAGCTGAATCAGCAGTAACAATTTGGTTAAGACCTTGCTGAGACCAATCAAGAATCGTTAAACCCTTCATCCGCTCACCATCAAACTTTTGAGCGTAGAATAAGCGCTTAAGTAGATTGTCCTTGCTACCATCAGCCTGTTCAACCTCTCCATATTCTCGATAGAAGATGTTGCGCTCCTTGAAGGCGGGTTTTTCCTCCCCTAATGCCCGTTCTAAGGTGAGGGTAGCTTGATAGTTAGACGCGGGGACTACGTATTCATTAAATCCAAAGGTAACACCAGTAACAATCAAACTCAGTAATATTGCGGGTAGCACTAGGCGATAAATACTCACCCCACAGCTTCGCAAAGCAATCAGTTCACTGTCGCTAGAGAGACGGCTGTAGGTCAATAAAGTGGCTAAAAGAACAGATGTGGGAAAAGCATACGCCATGAACTGAGGTAAACTCAACAGCAGCACTTTCAGCACCAACGTAGCCGGTAGTCCTTCATCCACCGCTTTCCGCATCAAGTCAAATAAGCTACCAATGGTTACCCCCACCGATGAAAACATTCCCATACCAAATAAAAATGGGGGAATAAGTTCGGCGATAATATAACGATCCATCACCGATAAGCCAGGAATGAATGAGAAAAAAGGGAGAGATTTACGGACAGTCATGACTGGAGAAGTGTGCCAGACGCACCATGGCGCGTCTGAGGATTATTGTTGAAACTCATCGCCCAAGTAATATTGCCGCACTAAGGGATTGTTGTAAAGTTCTTCAGCACTACCCGATGCCAGAATTTGTCCATCTCGCATGATATAGGCGCGATCGGTGATGGCTAGGGTTTCGCGAACATTATGATCTGTAATTAAAACTCCAATTTGGCGATCGCGCAATCGGGCAATAATTTTCTGAATCTCAGACACAGCAATCGGATCAACCCCCGCAAAGGGTTCATCTAAGAATAAAAACTTGGGACCTTCTACGCCTGAAGCTAACGCTCTTGCCAATTCTGTGCGACGGCGTTCACCCCCAGAAACTCGCCTCCCAATCGTATTCGCTGCTTTTTCCAGACCAAACTCTTCAATCAACGTTCGCAACCGCCAGCGCCATTCTTGACGCGGTACACCCGTTTGCTCTAGCACCAGTCGAATATTATCTCGAACCGTCAGATTACGAAAGATACTGGGTTCTTGTGCCAAATAGCCAATACCAAAACGCGCCCTCTGGTGCATCGGCTGCTTGGTGATGTCATTATCATCTAACCATACTGTCCCTTGATTCGGTTTTTCTATACCGATGGCAATGTAAAATGTGGTCGTTTTTCCTGCACCATTGGGTCCAAGCAGCCCCACAACTTCCCCTTGTGCCACAGACAGATTGACACGGTTAACGATAGACTTCTTGTTATAGGATTTATGAATATTCTCTAAAACAATTTTCAAGAATAGCCACCTCATTTGGGGAGTTTTGATATGTACAGACGTAGCATGGTACCTCTGTAGGGGCGGGTTTGACTACTATCATTGCCTGTCACCCAGATGTAACTAAACCCGCCCCGATTAGTGTTCAGTTGAAGGGTACTGACTGGTATGCTGGTGGGCAATGCCCACCCTACGGTATCTCAAGGGTTTTGGCGCTAACGAATAACAAATGACAAATAACAATTATGGCTCACTTACTGGAGTTTTGAACACAGGTTTTGGATTAAAGGGAGGAGTTACAGGCGGTGCAACCGATTGGGTTGGGGCTTCTGGATCAGACACAAGATAGATTGATTCAACCTGTTGTTGGGTTTTCGGTAGGGCAACAAAGCGTCCTTCATCAATTAAATAGGTAATGGTTTCACCGCGCAGACTATTACCTTGCTGCAAGACATAAACATTCCCCGTGAGCACAATGCGGCGTTCTCGACTAAAATATTGAGCTTGAGCCGCCGTTGCCTGAATTTGGCGAGCGGGATAATCAATCTGTACATTACCCCGTGCGGTGACAACACCAGTTTGAGAATTGGCTTCTTGAACATCTGCCCGAACCGTGATAGCACGTCCATCGCCAGTTTGGGCTTGGGCATCTTTGAGGGGAGTAGGAAGCGCCATCGCTCCCATAAGGCTAATTGGCAGTATCAGCGCTATGCCTAGACGCCGCTTCAGGTTAGCCATGTTAAATAAGCAGGACTTCATGGGTTTAGGAGTTAATAATACCAAAGTTCGCCATCTTGCTGTGGATAGTTTACGCCAAATATTCCTGGAAAGCCTAGAGGTTCTCCTGACTCGAAGACACCATCCTGGTTACGGAGGGGATTGGTCAACTCTGATGACGAGTCAGCACTCGCCAAAGTTTCAACTCTCTGGCTCAAAGCGTTGTAGCTTGATGCAGCTACCAGTGTTTTGTACTACCCACGTTCATCATATCGCCTCAGTTCATGCGATCGCCTTTGTGATTATACCAACTGGGTTGATTCCGGATCGAGCTACACTAATATGAAAAATCGGCTACAATTCGTTCTCCTGACTTAGTTGATAATATACAGCTTAAGCCTTTGCCGTTTATTATCTTAGTCTTTAGCTAGCGATGACAACTCAGCCTCGCGATCGTCAAGATTCACCGTCACAGTCTCTTGAGCCGTCTTTGCCCGTAGCTAATGTGCTGCAGTTTCCTCAGCCAGAGCCAACCTTTTACTACTTTGCCTATGGCTCCTGTATGTGTCCTGTTGATTTAAAGCGATCGCTAGGTGAAAGTACTCATGCTTTCGTCCTTGGTTCAGCCGTTCTCCAGGGATATCGACTGGGATTTAACCGCAAATCAGTACGGCGTAACTGTGGTGTACTGGATATCGTACCCGATGTTAACGCAACGGTTGAAGGAGTCTTATACCGCCTACCTGAGCGATTTAGTGCTCCTCTAGATCACCGGGAAGAAGTACCCCATGGTGGCTATCGGCGAGAAACCGTAGAAGTTTCCTGTCAAGGGCGAGTCTATCCCGATGTCCGGACTTATGTAGTTGTGGAAAAATTAGCGGAAGAATTAGCACCGAACGATTGGTATTTTAATGTTGTGCTTCGCGGAGCTATTACTTGTGGACTCAGCGAAGCTTATTGCTGGCAACTCTTTAACCACATGCACCAGCTTCAACAGCGTCACTGGCAAACCCAATCCTTACGTTCTGCTTAGTCAGGCAACTCCTCACCGATAACTTACCCACAAAACCTGCCCAAGTGTCAAGAGTTATAACTTGACCCGATTAAGCGGGTTTAAGTTTAAATTAAATTTTCCTGGTAATCCCTCAAAAAAGAGACAGTTTCGCCTCAAGATGTTACCGTTTTTAAATAGACGTACCAGACTACGTCTGTAACATCGCATTACTACTAGGCAAATCCCACTGTGATCGTCCTTCCAGGTTACCAGATTCTCGCCAAAATCTATGAAAGCTCTAATTCTCTAGTTTATCGGGGAATCCGACAGCTCGATACTCAACCTGTTATTCTGAAAGTCCTCAAATCCGACTACCCCACGTCTGAAGAACTGAACCGCTACAAAAGTGAATACGAAATTACTCATCACTGGCGATTAGAGGGCGTTATTCACTCATACGACTTACTCGCTTATCAGAATACCTGGGTTATTGTGTTTGAAGATATTGGCGGAGAATCCTTAAAATTATTAGTCAATAAAATAGAATTGTCTCTGTCCGATATTCTGGACATCGCGATTAAGATTACAGAGGGCTTAGGTGCAATCCACGCCGCTAATACGATTCATAAAGATATTAATCCATCGAATATTATTTTCAATCCGGCGACGGGACAAATTAAAATTATTGATTTTGGTATTGCTATTCGCTTATCCAGAGAAAATTATCCGCCAAAACAATCGCCGAGTTTAGAGGGTACTTTAGCCTATTTATCACCAGAGCAAACTGGAAGGATGGATTGTCCTCTCGATTACCGCACGGATTTTTATTCATTAGGTGTCACTCTTTATGAACTATTAACCCATCATCTCCCTTTCGATAAAGATGAACCCATGGAGTTGATTTATTGCCATCTAGCTCAACAACCCCTCCCTCCTCATGTAACGTTGCAATCAAAGGTAGTAGATGGGGAGGACAAGGGAGCAGAGGATCAGACGATCTGGGGAGCCGGGGAAGCCGAAAAAACTAATTTAAAACTCAAAACTCAAAACTTTCTCAATCGCCAATCCCTTTGTCCTAAAGCTATTTCCAATATTATCATGAAACTTCTGGAAAAAATGCCGCAAAGGCGATACCAGAGTGCTACAGGACTCAAAGCTGATTTAGAGCATTGTCGAGAACAGTTAAAAACAACTGGAATAATTCAAGAATTCCCCCTTGGATATCATGATCAGGGAAAATCGTTGCCAATTCCCCAAAAACTTTATGGTCGAGAACGTGAGATTAAAACACTCCTCGCTGCTTTTTTTCGCCTAGCCTGTTTCCCCAAGAATCAGGTAGTAAGGAATCACCCAAATGGACAACTTGAAATAATACTCCTCACTGGCTATGCTGGCGTTGGCAAATCATCCCTAGTTCATCAAGTACGTCCAGCTATTATCCAGCAGGGAAGCTATTTTATTTCCGGAAAATTTGACCAATTTCAATGTAATATTCCTTACTCAGCCCTGGTTAATGCTTTTTCCAAATTAATCCGACAAATTTTAACTGAAAGTGAAGCAAAACTCAGACAATGGCGAGAGAAACTATTGGAATCATTGGGTCGCAATGGACAAATTATTATCGAGGTAATTCCGCAAGTCGAACTGATTATTGGGACTCAGCCTGAAGTGTCTGAATTAGGATTGGCTGAATCAAAAAATCGGTTTCATTTAGTATTTCAAGCCTTTATGAGGGTTTTCTGCCAACCTGAACATCCTCTAGTCATTTTTTTAGATGATTTACAATGGGCTGACGTGGCTACCCTCAAGTTGCTAGAATCCATTCTAACCGATGACCAAATCCACCATCTATTACTTATTGGTGCTTATCGAGACAATGAAGTTGATCCAAGTCATCCTTTAATGATCAGCTTGGATACAATTTGTAGTGTTGGCATTAGTATTAACCAGATTATCTTAAACCCCCTTAACCGAGAACAAGTTATCAGTTTAATTTCGGAAACATTACACCAGGATGAGCAAGCTGTTACCCCTTTAGCTGAATTGGTACTACGGAAAACAGCCGGAAATCCTTTTTTTATTAAAGAATTCATCAAAACCCTTGCCCAGGAAAATCTAATTTTCTTTAGTCCTTCTCCCTGCGGAAAATCCGGTCAGTGGACTTGGGATATTAACCAGATTGAAGAAACAGCGATTACAGATAACGTAGTCAAATTGATGATTGAAAAGTTAAAAAAACTTCCTGAAACTACTCAGCAGGTTTTGGGTTTAGCCGCTTGTATGGGAAATTATTTTCAACTTGATTTAGTTGCCAGAATTTATGAAAAAATACCCGATGAAACTTTTGGCGATTTAATCCCAGCAATTCAGTTAGGATTAATTGAACCCAAGTCAAAGAATTCAGAAACAAATTTTAATTTAATTCAGTATTATAAATTTTCCCACGATCGCGTCCAACAGGCGGTCGATGCTTTAATGGATAAAGCGATGAAAGAAGCCGTGCATTGGAAAATTGGTCGGCTGTTGCTTGCTAATCTTTCCCCGTCTCAAAAGTATGAGCGAATTTTTGATATTGTCGATCATCTCAATTGGAAATGTCACGCTATCACCGATAATCAAGAACGACTTGAATTAACCCGGTTGAATTTAGCGGCTGCCAAAAAAGCTAAATTAGCAACAGCGTATATAGCTGCTAGAGATTATCTCAACTTAAGTCTACTGACTTTAAGCAAAACGAGCTGGAATGACCAATACATATTAACATTTAAAATTCACAAAGAGTTGGCTGAAATTGAATATCTTAATGGCAACTTTGAACAGTCACATTATTTAATCAATCAAACCTTAATTAAAGCTTCCTCAACTGTTGAACAGGCTGAACTTTATAACCTACTCATCGTTCAGTATACCATGCTGGCTAACTATGAGGAAGCGATTAGAGTGGGAAGCCAAGCCCTAAAACAACTGGGAATTGATTTTCCAAGCGCCAACTGGAAAAGAGCCTTAGATAGAGAAGTCGCTGACTTAAAATTCTATTTAGGCGATCGCGAAATTGCTAGTTTAATTGATTTACCCGATATGACCGACGTCGTAAAAAAAGCGGCGGTAAAGCTACTGTTGAGTCTAGATCCTCCCACTTATTTCTTGGATCAAGATATTTATGCTTGGGTTACAGTAAAACTTGTTAATTTATCCCTCCAATATGGCAATGCTCCAGAATCCTCTAAAGGTTATTCTAATTATGGATTATTACTAGGTTCGCTTTGGGGAGATTATCAAGGGGGGTATGCCTTTGGGTTACTGGCTTGCCAATTAAGTAAAACCTATAATAATCCCGTTTATATAGGTCGAACCCATCATTTTTTTGCGACATTTTTAAACCCCTGGATCAAGCCGATTCAATGTGCAGAATTCATTAATCGTGACGCTTATGAAGCGGGAATGGAAGCTGGGGATTTTCAATATGTTGGCTATACCTTAAACAATCAGTTGTATAATGCATTCAATCAGGGCTCAAACTTAACAAATGTACTCATCCAAACCCATAAAATTTTGCGCTTTAGCCGCAAAACTCAAAACAAATGGGTAACGGATATGATTTTAGCCTGTCAACTACCTGTATTTAACTTATCTGGAAAAACTGAAAATAAATGGGCATTTGATACGGATGAGATTAGTGAGGCACATTATTTAGACACCTGTCATACCCATCATACCTTTAGTGGTATTTGTACATTTTACAGTATTAAGGCTTGGGTTCTTTATTTATACAATAAACCCGAAGCTGCGCTTACTTCTATTAAAAAAGCAGAAAAGTATCTGCCCTTTATTCTAGGCTTATTAACTCAAGCTGAATATAATTTTTATACATCACTGATCCTAGCAGCACTCTATACCAAGGCTACGGATAGTCAGCAAACTGACTATTGGCAAACATTGATTATTAATCAAAATCAGATGAAAAACTGGGCAGAGAATTGCCCAGAAAATTTTTTGCATAAATATGTATTGATTGATGCAGAAATGGCACAGATTTCTGGTCAAACGGACAAGGCGATGGATCTTTATGATCGGGCTATTGCTTTAGCTAAAACCAATGAATTTACTCACCATGAAGCATTAGGAAATGAACTAGCCGCTAAGTTTTGGTTGAGCAAAGGCAAAGTAGACTTCGCTAAACTTTATTTGCAAAAAGCCCGCCATGGGTATCAACATTGGGGTGCCCAGCGAAAGGTTGAAGAGTTGGAGAAAACCTATCCTCACTTGCTTACTGAAGCATTAGCCTCGGTTAAAATCAAAGACACGCTCACTAATTCACCTATGGACTCAGTTTCGGGGAATTATCTGGCAGCGGTGCTAGATTTTAGCACTATTGTGAAAACATTCCAAGCGCTTTCCAGTGAAATGGCGCTGGATAAATTGCTCACTAGCTTAATGAAAATTTTAATAGAAAATGCTGGCGCTACCCAAGGTGTTTTAATATTGGATCGGGAGGGACAGTTACTGATTGAAGCAACCTATAGAGGGAATTTAGATAATATTGCTGTCTTACAATCGATTCCCCTGGAAAGTAGCCAAGATATTCCCACCGCGATTATTCATTATGTCAACCGGACTCAAGAACTGTTAGTGTTAAATGATGCCACCTCTGAGGATAAATTTATTACCGATGCCTACATTCAGCACAATCAACCGAAATCTATAGTTTGTGCGCCCCTGCTGAATCAAGGACAATTGATCGGACTCTTTTATCTGGAAAATAATTTAGCGACTGGTGCATTTACGCCAGAACGAGTTGAACTCTTACATTTAATATCGGCACAAGCTGCCATTTCGATTAAAAATGCTCGTTTGTGGCAAAAGCAAGCGGAACTCAATCATTCGTTACAGTCGGAAATTGCGGAACGGAAATCCACGGAAATAGCTTTACGTAAAAGTGAGGGACTTTATCGAACCCTGACGCAAAATTTTCCCAATGGCAGTGTTTTATTATTTGATCAAAATTTACGCTTCTTGTTAGCAGAAGGGGAGGGGGTAAGGGCTGGCGGCTTTGAACCTGAACAGTTAAAAGGAAAAACTATTACAGATGTCTTATCACCCGATGTTTGTAAAATAATCGAACCTCTATATCAGTCAGCCTTAGCCGGAGAAACAAAGGTATCTGAAATGAAGTTTGCCGATCGCACGCATCAATTGTATACTCTTCCGGTTAAAAATGAGCGGGGTGAAATTTTTGCTGGGATGGTGATGTCTCAAGATATCACCCTACAAAAACAAGCGGAACATGTCTTACAAAATGCGCGAGAAGAATTAGAACGGCAAGTTGAGGAACGAACCAAAGCCTTAATTGCCATGAATTCCGTCTTACAGGCGGAAATTGCTGAACGTCGCGATGCGGAAGTAAAACTCAAAGAACTGACTCAGGAATTGCAACGTTCTAATCAAGAATTGGAACAATTTGCCTATATCGCTTCTCACGATTTGCAAGAACCGTTACGCGCTGTGGCAAGTTATACACAACTATTACAACAAGACTACTTAGATCAACTCGATGAATCCGCCCAAGACTATATGGCGTTTATTATTGATGGCGCCACCCGAATGCGCCAGTTGATTCAAGCCTTGCTGATGTATTCTCGCCTAGGGACTCGTCCACCAGAGGAGAAACCCACAGACTGTAATGCTATACTACGTCAGGTAACTGAGAATTTACAGGTCGCGATCGCAGAACGTCAAGGGACGATTACCTACAATTCTCTCCCCACGGTTCCGGCTGATCCGACTCAACTGATCCAACTGTTTCAAAATTTAATCGGAAATGCGATCAAATTCTGCCGCGAGCGCCCTCCCCACGTCCACATTGAGGCACAATTGATAGAGAATGCATGGCTGTTTCAGGTAAAGGATAATGGAATTGGGATTAAACCCAAATACCTCGACCGTATCTTTGTCATCTTCAAACGCCTCCATACCCGCCGCGAGTTTTCGGGTACGGGTATTGGTTTAGCCGTTTGTAAGAAAATTGTCGAACGCCACGGTGGACGGATTTGGGTGGAATCTCAGCCTGGAGTTGGTAGCACCTTTTTCTTTACTCTTCCCTGTTTGATATCCTCTAATGAGCAGCCGTTATAGATTCAGACCCATTGAAATTCTACTCGTTGAAGATTCCCCCAGTGACGCCAATCTCATCCGGATTAGCTTTAAGCAAGCTAAAATTGCCAACACCCTGCATTGGGTGGAAGATGGGGAAACCGCCCTAGAATACTTACTTCAGCAAGGGGATTATGGGAACACTCCCCGTCCCGATTTGATTGTGTTGGATCTCAATTTACCAGGAATGGATGGTCAAGAAGTATTAACCTCGGTCAAATCAGATCCCACGCTCAAACGGATTCCAGTGATTGTTCTCACCACCTCAGAGGATGAAGAGGATATACTCAAGTCTTATGAGCTTAATGCCAACTGCTATATTACCAAACCTATCGATATTCAACAGTTTATGCGAATGGTTCAGTTATTGGAAGAATTTTGGTTAGCGGCGGTTCAATTGCCCTCGGAGTGATACCAGTCCTATGGACAAACAACAAATTCATGTCCTATTAGTGGAGGATAGCCCCAGTGATGCTCGCTTGCAGCGTCACCGATTTTCACGCTTAGATCCGAACGAATGGCAACTGTATCATGTTGAACGACTCGCTGATGCGATTGAGAGTTGTGCTAATCTCCCCATTGATGTGGTTTTGTTAGACCTGAATCTTCCTGATGCTGATGGCTTAGACACCGTTACTGAATTCCGAGAGGCTATTCCCCATCTTCCCATTGTCGTGTTAACGGGAAATAACGACGAAGAATTGGCACTGGGGGCAATGGCTTATGGGGCGCAAGATTATTTGCTCAAGGATGATATTACAATTCCCCTATTAGTGAAAACAATTCGCTATGGGATTGAACGGGGACAAATTATCAAAAAACTCCAGGACAGTGAACGACGTTTCCGGGGAATTTTTAATCAAACCTTTCAATCCATGATGTTGCTGACACCAGAAGGATTGATCGTGGATATCAATCAAACGGCATTAAATTCGAGTGGCTATAAATTAGATAATTTGCTAGGTTTACCCCTGTGGCAACTGGATTGTTGGAATCACTGTCAATCTCTACAACAGTGGTTGAAAACGGCGATAAAAAAGGCGGCTGACGGTGATTTGGTTCGTCAGGACGTCCAGTTTCGGAAACGGGAAAGCGTGATGGTTCGCATGGATGTTTCCCTTAAACCGTTAAAAGATGAGGAAGGAAAGGTTGTTTTAATCATTGCCGAAGGGCGAGACATTAATGATTGACATTCGTCTTCCTAACATCTGTAGAGACGTAGCATGCTACGTCTCTACTTTGTTGGTGTTTTCAAAGATTCCCTGCGTGATGTTTCCCGGGTTCATACTTAATTAGCGTTTATAACGGGCAAAGGCAGACAGGATTAATGACAAATGATCAATTAGCAATGAGCCATAAAATCAAATAAGGCGTGGGCTAGCTCAAGTTTGTGGCACGGTTGAACCGACTCAAGACGTCCTTGTTTATCAATGAAAATAGCTTGATTCGTGTCGCTGGCGAATCCTACATTAGGCAGATCAATGGGATTAGCCGCGATCGCGTCTAAATTCTTGGCGTTTAATTTTTCTAAAGCAGGCTTGACAATATCGCCTGTTTGTGCTGCGAAGCCAATTAACTGTTGATGGGTTTGTTTACGCCGTCCGAGTTCTGCCAAAATATCGGGTACAGGTTCTAAAGGTAAGGCAGTCGGAAGCTGGGCTTTTGGCAATTTCTCGGATGCATAATCGGCAGGTTTGACATCAGCTACGGCGGCTGCCATGATTACCAGATCTGCTTCTGGGAAATACGCTAACATTACCTGAGCCATTTCTGCGGCACTGACGACTGAAACTGCCTGAATATCCGGGGGAATAGGTTCAGTTAGGGGCGCATGAACTAATGTTACGATTGCTCCCCGATCCTTGGCGGCTTGTGCCAATGCCAGTCCCATTTTACCCGTAGAGGGGTTACCAATGAAGCGCACGGGGTCTAAATGTTCTCTGGTGCCACCGGTACTAATTAAAACCTTTTTCCCGACTAAATCCCGCTTACCGCCTGTGTATAACAACGAATGAATGGAAGTAAGAATTTCTCTGGGTTCTGCCAATCGTCCTGCACCGACGCGATCGCACGCCAATCGTCCTGCACCGGGTCCTACGGTATGATACCTGGAATCGCTCAAAACTTGCTGCCAATTCCGCTGTACCGCCTGCTGTTCCCACATATCCGTATTCATTGCTGGGGCAAGGAGTATGGGACAATGGGAGGCGAGAACGGTATTGGTTAATAAATTATCGGCTAAACCGTGAGCTAACTTGCCCAAGGTGTTAGCGGTAAGCGGGGCGATCACGAATAGATCAGCCCATTCGCCCAACTCGATATGAACTGGGCGATCGTGAATTGGCTGCCAAAATAGGCGATCGGTATAAGCCTGATGGCGCGATAGGGTGGAGATTGTCAGGGGTGTGATGAACTCTTGAGCCGCTTGGGTGAGAATAACCCGAACTTGCACCTGAGCCTGAAACAGAGTAGAAATGACCTGACAAACTTTATAGGCGGCGATACCACCGCCTATACCTATCAATACTCGCCTAGACTCATTCACGCTTCATCATAGGCTTCTAGGTCTAGCAAGTAGAGGTAGGGTTCTGCTAACTCTGGACGTTGGAAGGCTAGCGCCCGCAGCAAATGCCAGTCATCTAGTCCCGCAAACGCATTGTCGTAATCGTCTCGTTCTAAACGTCCAGCTAATTCAGTAACATCCTGTTCCGTGAAAGCCGACAAATCACGCTGGGACATGGTTAACGTTGCCATTGCTCACGCCTCTCTTGAATCGGATTAATGTACACTGCGGAGAGCACTATTACTGCCGCGTTTCTATTATCGCCATTCCACAACAGAACTGGGGATTTTTTTTGTGAAGGCTTTGTAAGGTTTTTCGGATTGAATCATGAATCCCAAACCCAAGAATTAACCCTAGAGAAATAAACAACATCTCTAGGGTCAACTTTTGCGATCGGAGCGGCGGGATTTGAACCCACGACCCCCACTACCCCAAAGTGGTGCGCTACCAAGCTGCGCTACGCCCCGCGAAACCTTCCCTAGATTATCATAAGATCTATCATTTTAACAACTTTAGATATTTTTCCCATTTATAGCCACGTCTAGAACCCTCTCAAAATACTATTAGAGACTGAGCCGCTTGCAGTAAACCCGGAACAGCTGCGGCTTGCCAACTTCCCTCACAACGACGTTCCTGGTTCAAAATAAAGCGTAGCGTATAGGCAGAAGGATAACCCTCCACTTCCATCCAGAGCCAATCACTTTCGGCTTCACAGGTGATTTTCTCCTCATCGACTAACTCATCAGCGATGTCTTCAATAGCTTGAGCAAGCTGTGCTAACAATCGACAAAAATCGTCTAACTCCGCCTGAGTCAGCTCAATTGCCCACTCATCAGTACCCACTAACCCCTGGTAATGAGTTGCCTGAGGATTCCAACCTAGACGCCAACCTGAGCCACTTTTGACAATCCGTTCCATGGTCATTGGTCATTGGTCATTTGTCATTTGTCAGGGTTTGAGGAACATTTATATAACTTAACTTGAATCATGATTGCTTCATTGCTTTTCCAACCAATCTCGGATTACCATCTCAACGGTATGAGGAGATACCCCAACCAACATGGCAAGAGCTTCTACCAACAGGGCAAAATCTAGCATTCGGGAAATTGTTTCAGCGCCAAAGAAGCCCAAAAACTGATTCAACATTTGCTGGACTTTCCGGCGACGCGAATCAACGATGAATAACTGATTATTGAAGCCAAACTCTTCAATCATTGATGATTTGGGGGGTTTTGGTGGATAACCTGCACCTGATGTTTCTGTACTTAGAGTTTCCGATTCCGAGGATAATTTAGGTGAAGAATTTACTATCCAGGAAGGATTGGAACTCTCTAGAACTGGATTGGAGGAATGATTCATGGTTACTTGATCATGAGTTTAATATTGTTTTAACTCAGCCAGTAAGTTGTATCATTGGTGTTTGCTTCGGATGAGTCCAATATTCACAAAACGTAATATCCTCATCTGGAGCATTATTAAGCAGGTTGGTGGAAATAAACTCAACCTTATGAAGTTATGTTAACAAGCCTCAAACCCTTACAAATTTACCCTTGCTTCCCCAGCTTCCCCCGCTCCCCCTCACCACAACACTTATTCAGCAGACCCTACTTAGTTCCTTGGCGAATCTCGAATTATCTGAATTGTATAAGGAAATACACCCACCAACAGGGCAAAGGCTTCGTCAGGTATTTTGGCAATTGTTTCGGCATCAAAAAAGCCCTCAAACTGACTCAGAATCTTCTGGGCACGTTTGGCTGATGTGGGATGATTGGTTATTTGTATCGTTAGTTGCGCCCACTGGCGGCGAATTAAACAAGCACGTTTTCGCTCATCGGCTGATTCTGGAGTGAGCAACCTCATATCCCCCACAGGTATCACTTGCCGACAATCATGATCAAATATTCCACCGACGGCGGCACCAGGTCCAGCAAACTCGGCGTGATAACGTTTATAGATAATTAAACCATTCCGACGACACGGATCAACAATTGATAACTGATTATTTAACCCAAATTTTTCAGTCATTGATAATTTTGGCTTTTCGGATGGGATACCTAAAGCCGATGTCATTGATGATTTGGATGGTTCAGGCGAGACACCTGAATCTAATGTCTCTGTGCTTGGTTTGTCCGATTCCGGGGATAATTTAGGCGAATGATTCACTATCAAAGAATGATTGGAACTCTCCAGACCTGGATTTTTAGGCTGGTTCATTGTCACTAGGGCAGGGGTTTACTCCTGTTTTAACGCAATCGCCGTTGTGCTTATCTACAAACTCCTAATCGCTGCCAATTGAGCCAGGATTGCATCCTCAGTGTCATAGTCCAGCAATTCTGGTGCTGCTTCTGAGGAAACGGTTTCAGGCGGCTGAATTCTTTCCCACTCAATGGTACGCTGAGAGTGCTTTTGCTAAGAGGACTGGTTCTATATAATCCAATTCCTGGCGGATGCGGGTAGAATCGACCACCCAATACTGTTCTAAATTGTAGGGCAAACTCCAACTGTCTGGCATTAGGGATGGCGACGCAATCACGACTTCACCGTTCTATCCAGCCACTTGCCCAATGCGTCTAATCCGTTGTGCTTCCGTTGGAAATTGTGCCTCTGCTATATTGTAAACCTTACCAGTGGCTCGGTCATCGGTAATCGCCATGTATTGATTAACGAAGTATCAACATCAATGTGATAGCTGCCTCTTAAAAACTGTTCCCTGTTGTTTAAGGTAAATTTATAGTGGCATTTAGCACCCATTAGCACCCATTATCAACTATGCAACTGCTGTGCATCAGCAACGGTCACGGAGAAGATGTTATTGCTGTCCGAATTTTACAGGAACTCAACGCTAACTCAGATGCGCCGGAATTAGCAGCATTGCCGTTAGTGGGTGAAGGTGCAGCCTATAGGCAATTGGATATTCCGATTGTCGGACCGGTGCAAACAATGCCCTCTGGTGGTTTTATCTATATGGAAGGGCGTCACCTGCTGCGGGATGTGCAGAGTGGTTTGCTGAAATTGACATGGGCGCAATTGAAAGCTGTTCGCCGTTGGGCTAAACGGGGAGGGGTTATTTTAGCGGTGGGGGATATTGTACCACTTTTGTTTGCCTGGTTGAGTGACGCCCCCTACGCCTTTGTCGGGACGGCTAAATCGGAGTATTATCTGCGGGATGAAGCGGGATGGTTACCGAATCGTCAGCGCCGGGAAGGATGGTCTGGTTCTGTGTATTTGCCGTGGGAACGTTGGTTGATGAGTCGCAAGCGCTGCAAGGCGGTGTTTCCTAGAGATAAACTAACGACAGAAATTTTGCAAAAATGGTCAATTCCGGCGTTGGATTTAGGGAACCCAATGATGGATGGGATTGAACCCGAACAGCCAGAACCGATATTCTATGAACTTGATGCTGAACAAAAAGAGATGCAGCGTCCTTTGGTGGTTACCTTATTGCCCGGTTCGAGAATACCAGAGGCATACCAGAATTGGCAGAAAATCGCCCTAGCTGCGAATGGGTTATTAGATGCTTACCAGCAACGATCTGTGGTGTTTCTCGGCGCGATCGCACCTGCTTTGAGTCTTGAACCCCTACAAGAAACGTTGACCGGGTACGGATGGCGTCAGCAGCCTCTAGAAGACATTGAGGTGAATCTGAAGTTAAATGACCCAACCGCGATCGCGTTTACCCAAAAGAATGGCACATTGGTACTAACCCAAGAAGATTATAACCTTTGCCTGCTCAAAGCAGACTGCTGTATTGCCATGGCAGGAACCGCAACCGAACAATTTGTCGGATTAGGAAAACCTGCGATCGCGATTCCTGGAACGGGTCCTCAATACACCCCAGCTTTTGCCGAAGCGCAAACGCGACTATTAGGACCATCCTTAATTTTAGTCGAACAACCGGAGCGAGTTGTCCAAGTCCTACAGAAGTTGTTACGAGATCCTGATCGCTTGCAACTGATTGCCGAAAATGGTCGCCGTCGTATGGGTCAATCTGGTGCAGCGCGGCGCATTGCCGATTGTTTGATGGAACGATTTGAGAGATAATTCTAACCTTTGAAAGATGTTAGTTTCAGAGAAACTATTGTATCCCTGAACAGGAGATGCACTAAAAACACGATAAAACTCATGCCCAATCTCGTCGAGACTGCCATCAACGCTGGTTCGTTCAACACCCTAGTCAAGGCGGTTGAGGCTGCCAATTTAGTCGATATCCTCAAGAGTCCTGGTCCCTACACCGTTTTTGCACCTGTCGATGAGGCATTTGCTAAACTGCCAGAGGGAACCTTAGACACTCTATTGCAGGATATTCCCAAACTTAAGAAAATTCTTACCTATCATGTTGTCTCCGGAGATGTCAGAAGCGATAACCTGCTAGAGTTACAAGAAGTGCCAACTCTGGAAGGTTCAATATTAGTGATCGATACATCCAGTGGTTATAAAGTGAATCAGGCGATCGTGGTTAAACCGGATATCCTGGCGGATAACGGTGTCATTCATGTGATTGATTCAATCTTGATGCCAGCAATAATATCCAGTTAATTTTTTTTTGATGTTACGTACTCAGTCACTAATTTGTTAGCTTTAATACCCAAAACTATTCCTCAGTAAAGTTTTGGGTATCCTCTCAATATTTTCAGTCGTTTTTAGTGGTGGTAAGCCGCCCTAATCTGCCTTCATTCGCTTACGTTTTGCCGCTAAGAAACCACCCAAGCCAAATAGCCCTAATAATGTGGTAGGTTCTGGTACAGATGCGATATCAGATTCGTCACCAAATTCTCCCGATGGATCTGTAGGCGGTTCTTCTGCAACAGGTGCTTCGGGTTCAGTTACAGAAGGTTCTTCTGCAACAGGTGCTTCGGGTTCAGTTACAGAGGGTTCTTCTGCAACAGGTAGTTCGGGTTCAGAATCGAGAGGTAATAAGGAGATAGGTGTGGGTAAAAAGTCTACTGGAGTGATTGAAGTGTTGAAAGATACTAAACCCGGCTTGATCGAGTTATTCTTAGCAAGAGACATCGCCGTTTGGGTAAAACCGCCACTTACGCTCAGATTAACACTGGAAGGGAAAAGTACAGAGGCGGTAGCATTCCCGCCAAACAGAACCCTACAGGTACTCTCTAGACAGCCTTGGATATCACCATAATTATAGTTACCTGCAACAATTTCATTATCCCGGAAAAAGACATCAAACTCAGATAGTACGTTGTTCTGAGAATCTAGAATAGAACCCTGCAAATCAATACGATTGATAAATGGTAAAAGGGAGCTAGGTAGGAGTTCCTCCAAATAGTCTTCAACATGAGTAAGACCAAAAGTTAATTCTTCATCTTCTGCATCAGATAACCGCCCCCGGGCATTATCGACAATGATTGTACTCTCGAAATTTACCTTTTGTGGCTGAGCAATTAGCTCTTGAAACTCTGGTGGTAAGAATTGTGATACAAATGGATTAACGTTTACCTGAAAAGCTACAGCTCCAGAAGAGTCTATTTGTGTCAAGCTAGCTGCCTCAGCGGGAGCCATTCCTACCACTCCAAGAGCTATAAATCCGGCTCCAGCAATTGCCATGGATAACTTGTTCATGTCGATTTTTTAATCTCCTGCTTAGATGTACGTGTTCCTTCTTAATCTATGGGATGTAACAACTTATTTAGGTAAAGTTAATGTGACTGTCTGTAAAGTTTTGATAAATATTATGGCGAGTCAAGTTCCTGTTAATGTGAAGAGAAAAAAAGAGCTAGATAGCTCCCTTAAATGCAATATAATTTCTCTGATGAAAGATTTACTATTTTTTCTGCTTACGTTTGGCATTCAACAAACCTCCCCCAGCTAATAAACTTCCTAGTAAAAAGGAGGGTTCTGGAGCAGAGGGTACAGATGGAGGGTCTAGAGGGGTTGCTGTTTGGGTAACATTAAAATTCACACCAGTGCTAACCAATACTGAGCTTGGTAAATGTAAACTAGGATACAAAAAAGCTAGCGCAACATTAGTCGTAATGGAACCTGTACCATTGATCATACATATACCATTCAGACAAGGTTTAATACGATTATAGTCATAACCACCGATAATAACTTCATCGGTAACCTTATTGTAGGAGAAGTCAAAACTAGAAAGGGATTGGTTCTGACTATCTAAAACTTCTCCGTTCAGGTTAATAGAACCGAGAGAAATTGCTTGAGAAAATTCGGAAAATAAACCGGAAAAAATGTTAGGCAAAGAGTTGTGGGCGTCGCTCAGGGGAAGGGTTAATTCCGTATCACCTGAGTCATGTAATCGACCACTGAGATTATCAAAAATGATACTCTGTTCTACAGTTGCTATAGCTTTGTTCCCATTAAACACAATACCCGGAAGAGCGGGTAGTTCACTGCTCAACAGTGAAATCACATTTGATTCCAAAGTGACCGTGCCACTATAATCAAGCCGTGTACAGTTAAGTTGAAGTTGTCTACAGGTATCAAGTGTCACTTGAGCTGCCTCGGATGGAGCCGCACTAACTGCTCCGAGAGCCATAAATCCGGCTCCGATGATCGCCACCGATAAGCTTTTCATATTGATTGTTTTCTATTGTAGATTTACGAACTCCCTCTTAATCTATGAGATGTTTATACCGGATCAGGTAAAGGAACCGTGAAGTTTTGATGAAGTTTCTGGATCGTTACGTCGTGGGGAGGCGATCGCACAAAAAAAGGAGGGACTTAACTCCCCCCAGATTACGATACAAATCTTCTAATTTGAGGTTAACTATTTTTTCTGCTTGCGCTTGGCGGCAAACATTCCACCAGCCGCCAATAAGCTTCCTAGGACAAAGGAGGGTTCAGGTGCCTCTTTTACTGCTACATTAGTCGGTAGATCAGGATCATAGAGCCCTGTATGAGAGATCATATCCCCTTGCTCAATCAACCCGGATTTAGCAGCGCTGAAGCTATAATGATACGAAGTCTCTCCATCATAGTCAATCTTGACCAGTTCAGCCGCCTGTATAGGTTTACCTTGCAAGAACGTTGACAACAAATTTTTCTGCGGATCGGTTAAATCATCAAAGATTAGGTCAACGGCATTAAAGTGCCCCGCTAGCCCAACTTCTAGAGATCCCGTCGTATCATTCATGTCAATGTAGGCAATATTCGGATCGCTGAATCGTTGAAATCCGCCGTTATCCCGGAAGGCGTTGAAAAGATTCTCTTTACTATTGGGAATTTTGGGTATAAGCAGGTTCGCTGTCCCTAACAGTTTATTATTGATACCATAGGACGTTAAAGCTGCCTCGAACCACTTATTCGCCAAATTTGTGGCTGTATAGCTAGTATTTAGGTCTTCCCCAAACCAATCCGTTGCTGTCAAACTGCTCAGGGTAATACTTTTGTCCCCAATATCACCCGTTAAGCTAGTAACCGTAGTGTAATTCAAGAACTTATCAAGGGATAGTTGTTCACTGTTGGCAAATAGCTCAACATTGCCCCCCGGTTCACCTTTTTTACAACTATTGCTGGGAATAAACGCTCCTCCAACCGAGCAACTTCCTTGCAGGACTGTTTCCAAATCGGCATCGTTGTTGAGTTTTGTAAAATCCGTGGTCGCTGTCATATCTGGATTAGGGACGTATTCGTAGATCAAATAGTCCACTCCCTTCACGCCAGTCACTTTAGGGTTAGTCAGAGATGCCGCCGACGCTGGATTGGTGGCGATCGCACTGACACATGAGGCAACTGATGCCCCGACGAGCAGTTTCTTGATATTAGTTTTCATTGCAGTATCTCCGTGACTTTATCGGTTGAGCCTTTAACAGCACATACATAGGGTTAGCCAAAGCCTAACCCTCTCTTGGCTCTAATAACCTCTGGTTGCCCTCTAACAGGCGATGTCTTCAGCCGTTATGAAAGACCTACTCAAAGCTGGTCAACCTTAGTCAGACCTAACTTTGATGCTTACTTCCTGCTTCACTCTGGCAGTGACGGCACTTAACCAGTCCACAGGCTACCACCACCTAACTGGCGGCTATCTCCAAAT
>NZ_JAVJRX010000037.1:0-12046 GCF_040219735.1 Coleofasciculus sp. G1-WW12-02
AATGAAGTTAAAAACATCTCCAAGTCGGTGAAACCGATGGGGTTAAGTTCATCGGCGGGAGTTGGCAAGCCTTTGCAATAAGTTATCGTCGTCATAGCTATTCGTTACCCGATTTCTTACCAATTAAGTCAACAATATCGATAAGACGATGACCACCAGCGATCCGAGAAGATTGTATTTTACCATTGAGTTCCCATCGGTGCAAAGTGCAAGACCGTCACACAAAGTCGAGTAGCTGCTTCTTTCTTGGGGGGTTAAACTAGACATTGCCTGACTATATCATAGAAAATGTCTAGTTATGTCACTAATTGTCTAGATATTTACGGACTGTTAGTTAACCCTACTGATGGCGTCTAGTGCTAGTTTTGCCATGTATGCCTGGAGGTGTTGGTGTCCTAACTTATGCGAATGGTGAGGTTTATAGGGGAAATTGGAGCGAGCGCCGTCGGTAAGCGATGCGTCATCTAGCCTGTGTGGTGAATAAGAGCGGATAAAGTTCAGTTCAAGTTAAATCCCGGACTTGTTGAAGAATTGGTTATCATGCCAAATCCACTTTGATCACCCCCTGCTAAGCTATTCGGCATTTAAACCTTAATATCAACAACTGCAAAATCGTTGTAATGTGAGCCAGCAAGCTCGCTACCCATTCCCAATTTAAATGCGTGACAGCTTATCAATATGGGGCAACATCCGGGAGAATTAGTATTAGAAAATTATGAGTAATCGCGAGAAACTACGCCAACTTCTACTCCAACTTGACGACAAGAGCTACAAAGCCTACAAGGATATCAAAGGACGCTATCACTTTTCTGATTTCACCTTAATTATCGATCGCGTCCAAGGTGATCCCTTTGCCAGTCCTAGTCATGTCCGAGTGCAACTGTCTCAAGCTGTAGCGGAGTTTCCCAGAACCCTTTACCAAAGTCGTAGTCGAGAAATCGCCTTACGGGATTACCTGACACGCCAGTTTGATTTAGTGGCGCGAGAGTTTAGTTCCCACCGGGGAACGGGGAATAGTGGGAGGATTACGATTATGTCTGTGGGACAATCGGTAATCGAGCGAACGGCTGTATTTGTCAACGATGAACTCATAGAAGTTCGCTTCGTCGTCGGATTACCTGCACGGGGAAGGCGCATCTCTGGGCGTCAGGCGGCGGAAATGTTGTGTGATGATATTCCTGAGATTGTTGATCAAGCGCTTAAGTACGAGTCTCTGGATGCAATAGAGATTAAACAGCACGTTGAAACCGTTGAAGATGCAGACGGGCTGCGTCAACAGTTAACCGAACGGAATTTAGTCGCATTTATTGCTGATGATGCGATTCTACCCCGACGCAGTGGTGTGGATGATCGCCCGTTAGATGAAAATGCTTTACCTTTCCAATCCCCAGAGACATTACGGGAAACCTTTAATTGTCCGAATCGAGGTGAGGTAACGGGGATGGGGATTCCCGCCGGCGTTACCTTAATCGTCGGGGGTGGCTATCATGGCAAATCTACCGTCTTGCGATCGCTAGAGGTTGGGGTCTATAATCACATTCCTGGGGATGGACGGGAATTTGTGGTGACTCAAGCCTCAGCGGTGAAGATTCGGGCAGAAGATGGTCGTAGTATTGCCAGTGTAGATATTTCGCCGTTTATTAACCAATTACCCCAAGGTCGGTCTACTCGTCAATTTTCCACCGCCAATGCGAGTGGGAGTACCTCCCAGGCGGCGAATATTATTGAAGCGTTGGAAGCCAATACCCAGTTATTACTGGTGGATGAGGATACGGCGGCGACAAACTTTATGATTCGCGATCATCGGATGCAGCAGTTGATTGCCAAAGATAAGGAACCGATTACGCCGTTTATCGATAAGATACGCCAACTCTACACCGATTATGGGGTATCCACCATTTTAGTCATGGGCGGTAGTGGTGATTACTTTGATGTCGCCGATACCGTCATCGCCATGGATAACTTCCAGCCCTACGATGTTACCGAAAAAGCCCGCGCGATCGCTCAGCAGTATCAGACGGAACGGATTCCCGAAGGCGGAAAGGAGTTTGGCGATATTGCGCCGCGTATTCCGTTACCCGAAAGCATTGACCCCAGTCGCGGTTCACGAGACGTTAAACTGAAAGTGCGAGATGTGGATGAAGTTGTATTTGGCAAAGAGGAAATCAATTTAGCCGCCGTTGAACAGATTGTCGAAAAAGGGCAATTACGAGCAATTGCTGAGGCGATTGTTTATGCCAAGCGACACTATATTAATGGGCGCAATACAGTTACCGAAGTACTAAATCGGATGATGGCAGATATTGAGTCTCATGGATTAGATTTGCTGGGGAATTTACCCGAAGGAGACTTAGTTTTATTCCGGCGATTTGAGTTAGCAGCAGCGTTAAATCGACTGCGGACTTTGCAAATACGGGAGCATCCTTAACATCCTCTCCCACTCGTCTGAGTCGGGGCGGGCGCGAGTTACATCGGGTTGCCACCGAAAAGATAGTGGTGAAAGTGATCCCCTACACAATTAACACTCACGTTGCGCCACATAAATACTGTGAAAAGTCAGCTTGAGGCTCTGCCTCCCATACTAGCGGCGCAAAGCACTCTTTTCAATCATTTATTTCCCAGATAAATACTGGAAACAATCTCGAATCCGTTCTAAAAAAGTTTTTAATCGTTGTTTATGGGGAAAAGGTAAAACGTTTAGCAACTCATCGGCTTCTTCTAAAATTTGTTCTTGGGCTTCAGGTAAAAGATTTATCCCATTCGATTGGGATAAATTCCGTCCTTTACTCAGAGACTCTAAACCCTTGTGTAGCAAAGCATTAAACATTCATACTGCTATGGCTAAGAAAGCTATACTTGTGCGGTATAATCATCCCAGTCGTCAACTTGCTCCTAATTCTGTCAAACTATGGCTAGCTTAAAAATTGTTAACAATTTTGATGGCAGCTTTGTCCTCGAACCAGACGCCCAGAACCATCTATTTAACTTGTTGAACGGTGAAGCCTTCCGCCAGCAAGTCGCGGGACAACTGCACTGTCAAGATTTGGAATTCACCGAGTTACTGTTTCAACCTGTCCCCTACAGCGAAGGGACTCCCAAAGGTATGCCACGGGAGTTTGAACAGTATCACGAATCTGACGATTATGCAATTATAAATGTCCCTCCCAATTTCATGTTCAAAGCCAAAATCTTTAACCCCAGCCGCCTCTGCGCGATTTATCGAAAAATAGCCTAATTATTGCTGATGAGTTCTGAAACGCCAATTCCTGCTCTCTCTGACTTAGAATATATCCCCTATCTGGACGAGGGGGGTAATCTCCCGGAATCTTTATCCGGAAAAATCGGCGTCTATGCCATTTTTGACCAGGAGAAAACCCTGCAACTGGTCAACTATTCTCGCGATATTTATGTCAGCTTAAAACAACATTTAGTCCGTAAACATCAATTCTGCTATTGGTTGAAAGTGGAAACCATTGAGCGCCCCAATCGCACTCGCTTGGAAACAATCCGCAAGGCTTGGATTGAAGAAAATGGGGAAATCCCGCCAGGAAATGGTGGAGATGAAGCCATTTGGAATCATCCTATTGATGCTAAAAAGACGATGACGGATGAGGATAAATTAACCTATAACAAGAGTGAAGAATTAGGGCAAATTAAGCTATTAAAGAAAATAGCACGGCGAGTCGAAGCGGAAATCTTAGAACAATTAAAGGCTCGTGGTGTGCAAGATGAGATTCGTTTCAACCCCAAATTAAAAGAGCAGGGATTACTGGATTTAAAATAAAAGTCATTAAGGAAGGCAGAAATGAACTTGTTTGTTTTGCGGTCACAACTTATATTCATAATTCATAAACAGCTTGACTAAATCGCTCATGATGCCAACGCTGCTCAATAATCGCTATCGCATCCTCCAGACGTTGGGGGCAGGTGGGTTTGGGAATACCTTTCTCGCTGAAGATACTTACATGCCTTCGGGACGTAAGTGTGTGATTAAGCAGCTTAAATTCATGACTCATGATCCCCAGAGCTATCAGCAAGCACAAGAGCGATTTCAGCGGGAAGCAGCGGTTTTAGAAGAGTTAGGTGAAAATAACTCTCAAATTCCCCGATTATTTGCTTATTTTTCCGAATCTGGACAATTTTACTTAGTTCAGGAATGGATTGAAGGGGATACCCTGACTCAAATTGTAGAACGGGAAGGTCAGCTCAATGATAGTCAAGTCAAGGCAATTTTGTTGAGTCTGTTGCCTGTACTGGATTATGTCCACAGTTGCCACATCGTTCACCGTGATATTAAACCGGATAATGTCATTGTGCGACAGCGAGACGGATTACCTGTCCTGATTGACTTTGGTGCTGTTAAAGAAGCGATTAAAACCGTTGTTCATTCTCAAGCCAACGCCACCCCATCGATAGTCATTGGCACACCTGGGTTTATGGCAGCCGAACAAGCGGCAGGACGCCCTCGCTATGCTAGTGATCTGTATAGTTTGGGATTAATTGCGGTATTTTTGCTAACGGGCAAATTACCGCAAACCTTAGAAACTGATACCCGCACCGGCGAAATTTTATGGCGTCGGGATGCACCAAATTGTCACTCCCATTTAGCCACCGTGATTGATCGGGCGATTCGCTTCCATCCGCGCGATCGCTTTGCGGATGCGAAGGAAATGCTGGAAGCCTTGAGTGCCCATCCGACAACGATCGCGACAGCCACGTTATCCCTTTCTAGCAGACATATACCCCCTGCAAGTAAATCGGCGGTTCCGCCAACCGTTCCCATCCGCAGAAAACCCCTGTCAACAGACGAGGGACACCCCTCTCGGCGCTTCGGCGGTTTAATCGCTGGCGGCTTACTCCTGAGTGCTATGGCTATTGGTTGGGGTTTAAATCGTATTCTAGAACCCTCAAGTCGCGTACAGCCACCCCCAGAGTCCGTATCCGCCTCTTCTGGAAGTACCCCTTTGCCCTCAACTACAGCGACAACCACACCTTTACCTCTGCCAACTCCTTCCCCAAAACTGGTGAGTCCCGAATCGCCCACACCCCTGTCCCCACCTGATCCCACATTCCGTATCCAAGAATCTCCAGAATTCCTGCCTTCTCCCGATCTCCCCACGCCGTTTGCCTCTGAACCCTTAGTCTTACCCTTCCCCTCTCCTTCTGTGTCTCCTGTTGCTTCCCCAACCCCCATACCGACACCCTCACCGACACCCTCACCTGCGCCCGAAAACCACACCCCTAAACCACCTCTATCGGACAAAATTCCCGGATTTACCCCAGGAACGCCTCGAAAAGTGGTGGAAGCCGCCTTAGGCAAGCCAACCCAGCTTTCCAAAGGTTTGTGGTACAATACCCAGGCATTGACTTATGAAGACTTTATTGGCGATCGCGTCAGTCTCGGTTATCTGTTTGACCGCGATACTAAACGTTTGCGCCAAACTGAGGCGGCATTTGCCCAATCTGTGGGATTAGAAACCATGGCAGACACCTTAGATAAAATGCTCAGTCGCAATCTCTCACCAGAGATTCGCCAAGGACTAACCCAGGTTTATCAGCGTCAATCCAATCGCTATCGTTTTACCAGCAGCAGCAACGGTTCTCCCTTGAAAGGGTTGATTGAACGCAATGAGCGCGATCGCATTTATATTGGAGTGTGGGAAGCCGATTTGCATTAAGTAAGGGTTTGGTTACCAAACCCCTACTCTCGACGGGTTGACTCAATCAGCCAGTAATTTGCTCCAACTTTGGGGACCGATTATGCCATCAGCCGTGATCCCTTGTTGCCGTTGGAATCGGGCAACGGCGGCGGCTGTCCCCGGACCATATATTCCATCGGGTGTCGTCCCGATACGACGTTGCAGATATTTGACGACAGAACCTGTGGCATGGTTTTCTCGCAGGACTGGCATGGCTAAGATTTGAGTAATGATCTGCCAGGTTTTAGCATCGGCAGTACCTGTGGGTGTAACACCAACGATCGCCTGAAAGGTTTTAAGTGCTGCTGTAGTATCCGCTTCGTTGGAACCATCTTCTTTTAATGGTGTACCTTTGGGACTTCTGATTTTGAGTCGATTTAAGGCTTTTTGAAGGTCAACAATTGGATTTTGGGAAAGGGGAA
Organism: Coleofasciculus sp. G1-WW12-02; assembly: GCF_040219735.1. Lineage (NCBI taxonomy): Bacteria > Bacillati > Cyanobacteriota > Cyanophyceae > Coleofasciculales > Coleofasciculaceae > Coleofasciculus > Coleofasciculus sp. G1-WW12-02. The sequence goes on from NZ_JAVJRX010000037.1 coordinate 6,122, forward strand.
TCGTCGGTGATGCGGTTTGTCCAGTTAATCCTTTGACAATTGCATTTGCCACGGCTTCGGCATCGTAGCGATCCATGTCCTCTTGATTATCGCAGAAACAGCATTCAACTAGAATCGCTGGCATTGCGGTATTCCGGAGAACGTACAAATGGGAACCATCTTTAATCCCGCGATTGAAGTACCCTAGCTCAACAATATTATCTAAGATCGGCTTAGCCATGTCCTTCCCCGTATTGCTCACGGCAAAGACTTCTGCGCCTTTAGCTTTGCCGTTAAAGGCATTAAAATGAATGGATACAAATCGATCGACACGATTGGTATTCGCCGTATTACACCGTTGTTGTAAAGAGTTGCTCACACTCGAAGCGCGACTAGGTGTACAGTCTACCACTTGATGATTCAGGGATTTGAGCTTCGAGATCACTCTCGTCCCTACCGCCTTGGTCATATCATCTTCTTTGCCGATATTGCTAGCACCAGTATCTGGAGGGCAATTATGTCCGATATCAATTCCGTATTTCATCCTAATCTTTGACTCCCATTGGTGATGAGATGTTAATTCACAGCAACTATGATGATGACCGATGACTGAACCGATGTACTAGGGGTTGACATCCCCACCACCCTTTTGTTCCTTTTGTGAAATCGGCAATAGCGGTTCAGAATGTCTTTCTCCATCTCCCCAATCCCGATAACCTGCTCCGGAGAAAATTCTACAGACGTACTATTTAGCGAGAAATTTGGAGAATTCTAGGATAGCAAGATTATGGATGAGTTTATGGCAGCCGCGATCGCCCAAGCCCAACAGGGACTTCGGGAAGGAGGAATTCCCATTGGTTCTGTCTTAGTCAAAGACGGTCAGATTATTGGTCGGGGATATAATAAGCGCGTTCAGGATGATGATCCTGTTACCCACGCCGAAATTGATTGCCTGCGCCATGCTGGCAGAATCGGTAAGTATAACGACACAATCCTTTACTCCACATTAATGCCGTGCTACCTCTGCGCCGGGGCTGTGGTGCAATTTGGCATTAAAAAAGTTATTGCTGGGGAGTCTAAAACCTTTGCCGGTGCCAGAGAATTTATGGAATCCCATGGCGTGGAGGTTGTTGATTGGAATCTAGAGGAATGCCAACAGATGATGAGCGACTTTATTCAAAAGAACCCAACGCTCTGGAATGAAGATATTGGCGTTTAACCTCATCCCACGCTTACCCTAGCCAGAATGCGATGTTCCTGGGTTCACAGGAGCACAGGAGTAGAGGGTTAAGGGTGTAAGTAAATGACATAAACGAATGAAAAATAACTGGTTAATGAAAATTCACCAGAACTTCACTTGGTTTTTCTGTGACTTTATCTGGACTTGATGGACGATTCGCTAATCTGGTAAATAAGCTAAGGCAATCGATTCACACCCAAGCAATCTCTCCTGCCAACTGGCTTAATCAGCATCGGCAATTTGCAATTTGGTGAAATTTGAGAAAGACGCCTTGTGTAATACGACTGATACTGGAAATTATCACTAGGAATTATCAATCATGACTGGCTCTCCTTTACGAAAATTTCTCTTTACGCCGATAATACTTTCGACAGCCGTGTTCTCAGTTTTGACCTTACCCCTAGCGTTCTTCGGAGATAAAGAGGTCACGATCCAATTTCAGGGAGAGCCTGTACATCATGGACAACTCCGGGATATTGCTACTCCTTACCTAGGATTGGCAAGTGTTTTGGGTGTAGGTACGGGAATTGCTACGGTAGCCGTAACTGGCTGGCTTCAGTCTTCTCGAAAGTCGGCTCACGCCGAAGAACAGCTTTCGGATTTAGAGCGAAATCTTAAAGAAAAAGAACAACTTTTAGAAGATCTGAAACTTTCTAAATCTCGACTCGCAGCGGCTGGACTCAATAACTTTTTAGAGCAAGAACTCGAACAGGAATTAACCCAGCCTTCTGATCACGAAGTTCAACACCTGGTTGAAGAAACCGTTAAACCGGAACCGGAAATAGTTCAGCTTTGTGATCACGAAGTTCAACACCTGGTTGAAGAAACCGTTAAACCGGAACTGGAAATAGTTCAGCTTTGTGATCACGAAGTTCAACACCTGGTTGAGGAAACTGTTAAACCGGAACCCGCACCAACACATGCTGTGGTGAAATCCCAAAAACTCCAGATGAGTAACCCTTTCATCATCACCACACAACCCTTCTACACCCAACCCGCTACCACTCATCCAGTTAGCTCTCAAACAGCATCGGCGAAATTTGCCTCAGCTCAAAGCTTCTTAGGTTATCAGACAAAAACATCTGTCCCATCGGCAAATGTTACCCAACCTACCGAGTCTGAGGTTGAGCAACTTCAGGTTCAACTGCAGAACATAATGTCTCAGATGATTGTCATGCAAGCCGAACTACAGGCAGTTCAAAAAACGGCTCAGTCTCAGGGACATGCAACCCAGCCACGCCATTCAACATCACTCAAGGTGGTTCAGTCTTGGTCTGAACACCCTCATGCAGTAATTAAATAGTCAATACCCCCCCTTTTTTTGGGTATACGTCAAAACTCAAAACTCAATCTATTCCGATTTCGCTGAGTTCGATGATCCCACCTCAGCGGTTTCTTCACTACTCGGTAACTCGAGGCAGTATCCCGCACCGTATACTGTTTTAATATATTTGGGATGACGGGGATCAGGTTCGAGTTTGGTTCTCAGGTGACGAACATGGACGCGAATGGTTTCAATATCGTCATCTGGATCATATCCCCAGACTTCTTTGAGAATTTCACTGGGAGAAACCGTTTGACCATGACGCTGCAACAAGCAGTGTAGCAGTTCAAATTCCAGGTGGGTTAATTTCACCGTCTGATTAAACCAAATCGTCTCAAAGCGTTCTGGAATCAGGGTCAAAGGACCATAGTTAAGGATTTCTGTATGCTTGGCGGCTTGGGGGATGCGATCAGTGCGTCGCAGTAAGGCGCGTACCCGTGCTAGCATTTCTTCGAGTTCAAAGGGTTTGGTTAGATAATCGTCCGCACCGGCATTGAAGCCTTCCACCTTATCCTGAGTTTGACCCAACGCCGTCAACATCAACACGGGAATATCCGTGGTGCGTTCATCTCGGCGCAACCGTTGGCAAACGGTAAAGCCATCGACTCGAGGGAGCATCAGGTCTAGTATAATCAGGTCTGGCTGGAGTTGCAGCGCTAGCGCCTGACCTTTGATCCCATCTGGCGCTTGGTGAACTTCGTAACCTGCCATTTCTAGGTTAATGGAGACAAGTTCTGAGATTGCAAGGTCGTCATCGATTAAAAGTATTCGAGGCATCACTAAGGGGTTACTAATAGGACTTGTTAAGCTTGGATAAGAACTGTCACAGGAAACTAAGAATACTGTACCGATTATAAGCGCTGATTCTAAACTATTTCTGAAGAAAATAGAGATTTACTGAATGTTTGGGGGAAATCAGGTATAATAGCAGGTTGGCTTTGCCAAGCTTGAAAGAGGGGGACAGGGGGAGCAATAGTCCAAAGGTGATGCCAGAAGCGTCTGAAAACATTTGACGGGTGGGTACAGCCTGACTTATCTCTTTTTGTCGTCTTCGTCAGATGACTCCTGATACGATTGATTTTTCAACTCCTCAAGTTGACGCTGAGTTTGGTCTTTCCCCTGCTTTGCCTCTTTGTAATCGGGTTTATAGGTCAAAGCGTTTTCATAAGACGTCAAGGCTTCACTGTATCGCTTCAGGTTAACCAGGGCATTGGCGCGACTATTCCAGGCTTGGTAATGGCTGCGCTTATGGGCAACAGCTTGGTTGTATGCTGCGATCGCGTCTTGGTATTGTTGTAATGTATAGAAGACATTACCCCGGTTATACCAAGCTTGATCAGAATTGGGTTTGACTTTAATCACCCTCTCGTAAGCCGTTAAAGCTTCCTGATAACGCTCCAATTTATGCAAAGCCCAAGCCCGACCATACAACGCTTCATAGTTATTAGACTGAAGTTTCACCGCTTGGTCAAAGGCGGCTAAAGCCTCTTGATACTGGTTTAAATTATTTAAAATACTGCCCTGACTGTACCATGCTCGGTAAAAATCCGGCTGGAACTGAACCGCTTTCTGGTAGGAGTCCACGGCTTCGCGGTATTTGTTTAAATTGACAAAAGCATTACCCCGTTGATACCAGAATTCGGCAGAATCGGGCTTATGTTCCACCGCTTTGTCATAAGATTTAATCGCCTCTTCGTACTGTTGTAAATTATGAAATGCCCAGCCTCGCCGATACCAAGCTGAGGCATAATTGGGTTGAATCTCTAAGGCTTTATCGTAAGATGCGATCGCAGCCGAATAGCGCTGTAACTTCATCTGCACAATCCCGCGACGTTCCCAGGTTTCCACATCCTCTGGTTGCAGTTTCGTCACCTGATCAAACGCACTAATCGCTTCTTCATAACGCTGCAATGCAACTAACGCCTCTCCTCGTCCTTTCCAAGCCTCTGGATACTCGCGCTGAATTTGAATGGCTTTATCATAAGCATCCAACGCCGCCTCAGGTTTACCCAATGCCAAAAGCGCCTCTCCTTGACCTAGCCATGCTTCACCATAGTCTGGTTGCAGTTCAACCGCACGATTATAGGCGCTGAGGGCGTCTTCATACCGCCTCAACTCCAGCAGCGTTTCGCCTCGGTTATAGGATTGGGTGGCATTGGTAGAATTAATCCAGTTGATCATCGCTACTGTCGCCCCTCCCCCACCAGCAATTACCGCCAGGGCAATTAATAGGACAACGACAATCGGTTTCTTCCCTTTAGAGGATTGATTAACAGGCGGTGAGGATGGGGAATTGGTGCCTAAAGCCACCGTCGCCCTCGTGGGTTGAGTTAGATCCTCTAACGCCTGCAGAGCCGCCTCCGCTGAGGGATAGCGTTCGCGAAAATCGTAGCGGATCATTTGATCCAGGACTTTAGCCAACTCTGGGCTAACTGAGGTGCGATCGCGCCAGCAAATTTCCCCACTGTCTGGATCAATTGGGAGTTCCTGAGGTACTGCACCCGTTAAAGCCTGAATCCCCACAATCCCTACCGCATAGATATCACTACTCAAACGGGGATTCCCATTCGCTTGTTCACTGGGTCGATATCCCGGCGTACCAATCGCTACTGTAAAGATAGAGGATTGTCCCTGCACTATCTGAGTGCTAACTTGTTTAACCGCGCCAAAATCAATTAAAACTAACTTGCCATCGGATTTACGCCGGATCAGGTTGTGGGGATTAATATCTCGGTGAATGACATGATGCTGATGGACATAAGCTAATATAGTCAGGATTTCCTGCAACAGCTCAATAACCTGCACTTGTGACAACGACGTTCCCGGCGTCAATTCCTGACTCAGATCATCCCCTTCAATCAGTTCCTGCACCAAATAGAACTCTTGACTCTCTTCAAAATAGGCAAATAGCTGGGGAATTTGGTTGTGATGTCCCAACTGATGCAGGATTTTGGCTTCCGTTTCAAACAAACGCCGCGCCGTCTGTAAGGTAAACGGGTCAGTCGCTTGGGGTTTGAGTTGCTTCACCACACAATTGCGATCGCTGGGTAAGTGTTGATCGTGGGCGACAAACGTTGCGCCAAACCCACCTTGTCCCAGTTGTCGAATGATATTATAGCGTCCACCGATTGTTTGTCCGAGAGCCAAGTTCATCTGGTTTCACCAAGCTAATCCCAGCATTGCTGTGCAGTAATGATTTGACATCCTCCCCACCCTCCTGAGCCGGCGAAGGATCTGCTGAGGGTGGGGATTCCCATCATCACTGACGGGGTTTCCTGGCTCTACGAGTAACCTTACTTTTTGGAGTTTCCCCCTCCAAGCAGTGGGTCATCTCATCCCCAGGCGTTACTTTCCGAGCGCCCCTCGGTAGTTGAGCTAAGCC
>NZ_JAVJRX010000038.1:0-33936 GCF_040219735.1 Coleofasciculus sp. G1-WW12-02
TTCAAGATTTTTTGACGACTGCAAAAAGCAAGTCAAAGGAAAGAAAGGATACCCTAAGTACAAAAAGAATCGTCCTAATCATGGTTCCGTAGAGTATAAAACATCAGGCTGGAAACTATCAGAGAATCGTGACTCAATCACGTTTACTGATGGGTTTAAAGCCGGAACGTTTAAGCTTTATGGAACTCGTGACTTGAACTACTATCAACTGACTCAGATTAAAAGAGTTAGGGTAGTGCGTCGCGCTGATGGATACTATGCTCAATTCTGTATTGACCACGACAGGACTGAAGATAGGACTCCGACAGGTCACAACGTAGGGTTAGACGTTGGCTTAAACCATTTCTATACTGACTCAGATGGTCAAACAGTTGATAATCCGAGATTTCTGAGGAAATCAGACCAAGCACTGAAACGACTTCAAAAGAAAGTGTCTAAGAAGTTTAGAAAAGGTCAACCACAATCTAACAACTACAAAAAGGCTAAACAAAAGTTAGCCAAGAAACACTTGAAAGTCAGTAGGCAGCGTAAAGACTTTGCAGTAAAGACTGCATTGTGCGTAGTCCGGTCTAACGACTTGGTAGCTTATGAAGACTTGCAAGTGCGAAATATGGTCAAAAACCACCACCTAGCTAAATCGATTAGCGATGCCGCCTGGTCTGAATTTAGGCGGTGGATTGAGTATTTCGGAAAAGTGTTTGGGGTGGCAACGGTTGCCGTTAAGCCTCACTACACCTCCCAGAACTGTTCTAATTGCGGTTGTGTGGTGAACAAATCACTATCAACTCGAACACATAAATGTAAGTGCGGATGTGTTTTAGACCGTGACTGGAATGCTGCCATCAATATACTCAAGGAAGCACTTCGTACTGTAGGGCATACAGGAACGCTCCAGGAATACTGGATAAACGCTTCGGGACAACTCGCCCTCTGGTGTATTGATGAAAGTCAATACTCTAAGGTGATTGGATGAACGAAGAATCCCCCGCGCTTTTAGCCGGGGGAGTGTCAAAAACACACTTCCCCGAAAGGGGATGGAAACCATTAATGAAAGAGAACCCCTCTGCTCAAACTCTTTCAACGGGAGTGCGATCGCCAATTGATTGAATCAAGGGCGCAAGCCTTGCGCCCCTACAGACGCACTATTGCCCAAAACCGCCGCTAAACGGTTAAATTAACGGCATCAAATAACTGAAATTTACTCATTGTTGTGATCGGCGATCGCAGCGAATACTTGACTGTTCTACGTTTTTTTGGGTATCCTAATTTATAATAGAAAACTCTATACAAGAAGAACGAGCCAATTACTTTTGTGGGTGAGGATACAACTATTAATCTAACTTTTCAGGGGAAGTCTAGTGCAGCGCGGCGGAAATACTTGAGCAGCTTCGTAGATACGATGAAGCTGGGGGAGCAGGGGAAGCTGAGGGAGCTGGGGGAGATAGTAGCTGTTCAGTTATTTCTGCCTTCTTGCACTAGAAACCTGAGTGCAACCAAAAAGTTGTAGAGACGTTACATGCAACGTCGGGGCGGGTTTAGTAAAATCTGGGTGCAACCGAAAAGATAGTGGTGAAACCCGCCCCTACAGAGGCGCCACATAACGTGAAAAGTCAGAACTATTAATGGATTAACACCAGAAGGAAGGACAACGGTAAAATTGCGGCAATTGAATAGTGATGAGCACTTAGGCGAACGAAAACGATTACGCGATCGCCCAAAATAATTATATCAAATCCGGGGAACGCTACCCCCCTTATAACCCTAGTCCGCGCAGGCGGACTTTGTTTGTGTAGCAGCGATTTCAATCGCCGTGGAAAAAGGGGGTGATAAAGGCGGATTTGGTATTATCCCAGATTCTCTGAATATCCATCCGTAGGGGCGCACAGACGTCATCCGTGTCAACTTAAGAGGAAATGCAAGCTAAGTGAGCCTTTGAATCTCGCTGCCTTAAAAATAACCCCCCTTAATCCCCCCTTGCTAAGGGGGGAAATGTTCCCTCCCCTTGGTAAGGGGAGGGTTAGGGTAGGGTTAGCCACCCCCTTTATAATCTAGTCCGCGCAGGCGAACTTTGTTTGTGTAGCAGCGATTTCAATCGCCTCCTCTTGCTATCCTCAAAATTTGATTGGGGCGGGTTTAGTTGCATTTGGGTGCAACCGAAAAGATAGTCGTAAAACCCGCCCCTACAGACGGATTAAGATGCGCCGCCGATGTGGATATTTCGCACCCGCACCGGCACACAAGCATGAGTCATTTGGGCAATTTGCATGGGTTCACCTTTACCACATAAATTCGTCCCACATTGTTGCCATTCAGATGCAGGTCCGATCGCGTCTACACTGTTCCAAAAGTCTGTGGTCATAGAATGATAGGTGACATCCTTTAACATTCCCACCACTTTGCCTTTTTCCACCTTCCAAAAAGCATCGCCACCAAACTGAAAATTACGCCGTTGCTGATCAATAGAAAAACTGCCAATGCCATCAATTAAAATACCATCTTCGGTATCGGCAATCATTTCGGCTAATGTCGCCGTATGACTTCCCCCCTCAACTCCCGGTTCTAAGCCTAAATTGGGAATGCGTACCATCGGCACACTTGACCAACTGTCGGCAAAGGCGCTACCATTACTACTGCCTCGCCCTAATCGATAGGCGGTTTCGCGATCCGTTAAATAATCGACTAAAATTCCATCCTTGACAACGTACCACTCTTGTGATGGTACGCCCTCATCATCATACCCCATCGTACTGCGTCCACCGGGTTGGGTGCGATCGGCTTTGAAATTAACCCAGGGTGCAGCATACTGGAGTTTACCTAATTTATCAGTTGTCGCGAAACTGGTGCCAGCAAAGTTGGCTTCATAGCCGTATACTCGATCTAATTCCGTGGGATGTCCGACGGATTCATGAATCGTCAGCCACAGGTTTGTTGGTTTCAGAATCAACGTGGTGCGAATACCAGAGGGACTTTTCGGCGCGTGGACTTTTTCAATCGCTTCTTCGGCTACCCGTTCCACTTGAGAAAGTAAATCCGCTCGGATAACATGCTCATATCCCTTATTCATCGGCGGGCGTTCATAGCTGCGATTTTGAGCATCTCCATTCGCGATCGCACTACAGCCAAATCCAGGATAGGTTCGATACAGCGTTTGGTGAATCAGCGAACCTTCAGTCGAAGCAAATGTCTTATCTTCCTTAGTAAATTGTAAATAAGAATACGCCTTTTTAATCCCCCGTTCGCCATAACTCAGTAGTTGATCATTAATCTGCAACAGTAAATCGGCTTTCTCAGTAATCGGGATACTAAAGGGGTCAATTTCCATCGGGGTAATGTAGGTATCCTGATAGGCGGCGACAGGAACAAGTTGCACCCGTGTCTGCTGAGACAGGCGACTCCCCTTAGCGATTTCCACGGCTAAAGTCACCAGGCGTTCCACCTCTGCTGGCGTTTTATAGGGGCTCGCTGCAAAGCCCCACGCCCCATCGAGCAACACCCGCACACCAAAGCCAGCACTAACATTATCACAGAGTTGACTCAGGGAGCGATCGCGGGCAAAAAGATTTTGATGGCGGTACGTGCAAAATCGGACATCGCCGTATTCACAGCCAGCTTGACGAATTAAGTCAATCGCTAGTTGAGCCAGATCAGTTGCTGTGGTGATTGGGGTGAGTGCTTGTACCATAATCAGTTGGTGATAATTGTGTCAGAACGTGTTCCTTCGGGGCTTTTACAGATTGAGCAAAGGTTATTAAAGATAGTATAAGGTTTTTTCTATCGCCCTTACCGATTAGTAAGCTAGGGCGGGTTTTGTTGTTCACGTTTTGATCACCAGGGAGTTTTAGCGGCTAAACTGGGCTAAACCCGCCCCTACATTGACTCAAGAAAGTACCCGAAAATTAATCTTTAGCACCGCTAACTGTGATTACATCAATTGACGCTCTAACCATTGGTCAAAAAGAGTGGGTGGGGGAGGGGGTTCATTATAATAGTTAATCGACAAATCATACGCCGCCTCATCATAGAAAAAATCCGTGGGTGTTTACAATTTTTAACGACCTGAACAAAAATTGATGTCTAGGTGCTGAGTCCCAGTAATCTCCTGATTTTTCCCTACTTTTTTCGATTCAGTCCCTAACTTATCCTATTGCCACCTTATTCAGCAAAAGATAAACTAAACGTATAAGGTTATACATTTTGCAGGTAATTGGTGTGCATCTTGAACGGAATTATTCAGGAGTTAGATCGATATGAATCGTTTAATGAAATCCGTTTCCCCGATTTTATCAATTACTCTCTTAGTCGTCCTCGTGGGCTGTTCTCAGGGAGAAGAACCAGTGGCGACAGAGACACCAATTACGGCTGAACCCTCCCCAGAAGTGATACCTGTTTCCACTTCCCCTGAACCTTCCTCCTCTCAACCTAATCTTGATCCTTACACTCAAGCCATTGATCACGCCATGGGAGCAGCCACAATTGGTCAGTCAGCGGTGGGTGAGCAGGATTGGAATTTAGCGGCGAGTCGCTGGGAAAAAGCAATTAGCCTTCTTAAAACCGTCCCGAATTCTCACCCAAATTTTGCCATTGCACAAAAGAAGATTAGCACCTATCAAAGGAATTTAGCAATTATTGAAACTAACCTAAAAGAGGCACAACGGGACTATTTTCAAGAATCCCTACAACTGGGGATGAAGGCGGCTCAAGCGGCTCAATCTGCACAAGGCTTATCTGACTGGCAACAAGTGGCAAATAAATGGGAGCTAGCCATTAAGAGCCTGGAAACTGTACCCAATCGTAGCAAAAATTATTCGCGGGCGAGAACAAAAATTATTGAATATAAACAAAATTTGAGTGTCGCTAATGAAAAGATAACAGATGCTGTCACCGCCAAGTATTGTCAACCTCAAGTCGATCCTATCGAATCGGAAGGATTAGTCGTTTCTAATCTTCAGCTTTACAGCGAACCGACTGACGAAGAAAATTTTGTTTACGGGTGTATTACTAATCAAAGTAACCAAAGCTTATCCAGTATTGGAGTAACCTATGGCTATATGTATGAAAATGGATTGGGTGCTGGTCTCACGTCCCTTACCGACTACGATTTTACCCTTAATCCCGGAAAAACAATGTTCTTTAAGAGTTCTTTCTCCTTCAATAAAAATGTGCCAGAGGTTGAGCTAAGTTTTAGCTCAGAAGCGGGGACAGTAGACACGATTATTACTCGTTAATCTAGGGAATAGAGAATTCAATATCGTCTCGCCACAATATATAGTGCGTAAATTCCTATTGTAACCGATGGTAAAAATAAAGGAACTAATAGGGCAGCGGAAATATAAACCTGTAATCCAATTAGTCCATAAATAGCCGTTGCACTGGTTAATAGTACCAACCAATGCCATATCTTAATTTGTCGGCGTTCACTAATGATTAATACCATTCCTTTGCCCAAAAATGCCGCCATACCAACCATCCACAAATCTGGGATGGGAATCACTAACCTCTGACTTAATAAATGGTGCATAGTATAAGCATGTGCCTCACCTCCTGTAAATACAGGTGGATAATTGAGTTGAGGATTTTGCGATCGCCAATAGTCTACAGCCAGGGGAATAGGAAAGTTATCACTCCCTCCATCAGTTACCCCCGCTTGGTCATATCCGCCCGCCGCAATCAGGACAACTTGCTGTTTTAATTGTTCCGGTGTTGGTGCGTTATTTGTATTTTCTAGTAACTCCCAAGCGGCGATAGTTTGATAGGCATAATCGGGAGGAATGGAAAAATCAATAATTGGATATAACCAAAGTTGTTGAAAATTTCGCGATGGGTTCGTAATGGAAGGAAGGCGCAACTCATGCAAAAATGCAGTGAGGGGATTGGGTGCAGGATTTTGGTCTAAATAGGAAACCAACCGGGTGCGAAAAATTGCCGATGAATCCGTCTCGGTTAATCGCTGGGGTTGCGGTAAATTCGGATCGATAGGTGTTTGATTGGCGGCGCGGGCGAGGGCTAATAAATAGGCAAAGGAACAACTATCTGCACAACTGGTATGGGCGGGTAGAAGTTTAGCGTACCAAAGGGGCGCATTAATATAAGCCTCTAAACTCCAATTGGGGTGGGCGAGACTATCAATTATTCCTAGTTCTTCGTTTCCGGTTTTTACCGCTGCAAATACTAACCAGGTTTGTTTTTTGTCGATGGCGTGCTGAATGGATTGGGCGAGAACCTCATCTTCATCGGTGGGACTATCCAGGAGATAATCTAACCCAATCACTTTGGCATCTAATGCGGTAAGCTGATCAATGAGGCGAGCTAAATAGGTGCGGTCAATGGGATTAATTCGTCGCGCATCAATATTGGCGTGGATGAGAGAATCGCGATCAATATGAACTAACAGAACAGGTGGGGATTTATCGGTAGGAGTCTGTGCGGTGATGTTTCGATAAACCGACTGCATCCAAACCCGCCGTTCCAGTAGAAAATCTTGCACCCCAGGGCGTAAACTAAGAAACATGAGAACCAAAAGTGCGATCGCTTCGAGTTTAGTTGGCAACCAACCCTTGACCTGTTGCTTCCAGCCCCTGGGTTCTAGGCAAAAGGGTGGGGCGTCAGGATGGCGAAAGAGGGAGGGAACTAAATAGGCGCTAGGATAGGTGAGATGCTTTTCTAATTTGAGATACTGACAAGCTTCCCGCAGGGATTCTTGCACATCATGAAACTGGGCTAACCGTTGCAGAAACTGGACGAGGAATTCTTGGGCGACTTGATTATGAATCGGTTCTCGCATCACCGCCACCTGACTTAAGCCTAAATCAATGAGGGAATTGGCTAAACTGAGTCCATTACAGGAGTTAAATAGGGCAAATTGTAATCCTCGTTCCTTGGCGATTTTCACAGGGGTAGCGATTTCACTGAAATTCACAGACACTCCCGGCGCGATCGCAAACTCTCCACCGGTTAGTATGGTTTCATTACTATGACCCGTGAAAAATAAGATATCCCAGCCTCGTTCATCAGTAATTTGTTTGACAATTTCCGTTTTTAATGCATTTCCATCCTGTCCAGGTTGCCAACTGACAAAAACAACCTCAGCGATTCCGGTGAGCGATCGCACCGCCTCTTGATCCGCCTTAAAATCTAATCCGGTATCATCTCCCCAAATCACCAAAACCCGCGCCCGTCGCCGCCGCCTGGGAGTCACTGTAGTGCCTTGAATCGTCAGGGGTGTACGCAGGATATGAATTTGAGATGGTGCGGCAAACTCTGTCCCAATTTCCCAGGCTTCCCAGGGTAATCGGGCGAGTTCTAGGGGATTACAGGTGAGAAAGATTTCGATAATTGGGATATCCTTCATCCCCTGATCTCGAACCACCTGAACGATACGAGAACGAAGTTCAAACAACTCCCCTCGCCGCAACCATTGATGAAACTCGTAGAGTAATTTCGCCTCAGCTTGGACAAGTTTAGCGTGCCAATCAATTGGCGGTGTATTCAAGTTACCCATCTGAGACACCCGCCCTCGCAGCGCCTGCTTATAGAAACTCAGATAAACCGTACTCCACTCCTGATACAGCGTGGTTAGGGTTTCTGGATAGGGTACGGTGACACCAATTTGTTGTCCTCGTCCCCAGGACAACTCAAACAGACAAGCCTGTTCGACGCGCTGCACTTTGAGATAGAACACAAAACGGTTGGGAGTCATAGTCGATGGGAAGCGCCGATTTGCAATCAAGATGCCTATTGATTCTATCTCTGAGCCCTTCAACTACCCAATAAGAGCTCCCCCTTGCGTCCCCCTGAGAGATCCTGACTTTTCACGTTATGTGGCGCCTCTGTAGGGGCGGGTTTCACCACTATCTTTTCGGTTGCACCCAGATTTTACTAAACCCGCCCCGACGTTGCATGCAAAGTCTCTACATCTTTTTAACCCACTAAAGTCCTATAACATCTTCATACAACGCTTCGATAGGACAGTTAAAATCAACACTAGCGAAGTGAATTTCTTCCCCTTGGCTATAGGGATGGAGCACCCAAAGTCCTTCGGAATTACGACAAAAACACTCGACACTCATACGTTCTTGATTAATTAGCACATATTCTGCTAGAGTATCTATGGTTCTGTAGTCGGCAAATTTATTCCCTCTATCAAAGGCGGCGGTTTTGGGAGATAGGACTTCAACAACTAAACAGGGATAGCGAATAAAGTCTTCGTCGGAAGAAGAATTATCGCGTTCATCACAAGTTACAGTTACATCGGGATAGTAATAAATATTAGCCGCTTCAATCTGGACTTTCATATCTGCCATGTAAGGGATACAACCTCTCCCCCGTAGATGGCTTCTTAGCATCGCAAATAGGTTGCCTGCAATAGTCACATGGGCTTTACTTGCACCTGCCATGGCATAGACTTCCCCACGAATATATTCGTGCTTAATGGGGGAGATTCTCTCTCCTTCTAAATAGTCTTCTGGAGAAATATAGGCGTACTTTGGGCTAACTGTCATTTGAGGCACACTCCCTGAAGTCGTGTTCTTATTGTCGGTGCGATCGTTGGGGTACAATCAATATATCGTACCCTGCTAACATCAAGTGGGTGTTAACGCCTCTATCTTCTGCCTTCAATCTGCCATACCCACGGAATAATTGCCCCAGCAATCACTCCTATGCCTACACTAAACGCCAATACAATTCCCACAGGGAGTTTAATGGACTCAATAGTGAGAAATCTTAGGGATACAAGTGTGGCATTTTGTACCGATAGGATAGCAATTGCCGCAATCCACGCGGCGACAATTACAGAGGTGAGCAGATTAGTTAAGGCTTTCATCTTAAGCTCAAGTCTTCAGGGCAGTGGATGCAGTATAGTGTATTTGAGCGCAGTTTGACGATATCCCGTAGGGTTGCGATCGCACCTAGGCGAAGTGGCACTGTTTGAGCTCGCCTCCACCCTTGATATATCGTAGGGTGGGCATTGCCCACCAGCATACCAGTCAGTACCATTCCACCTGAGCGAAGTGGTTAAGCCAGACCAGGATAGCATTCGGTTTGACTGCCTCTGGGGGTGTTCTCAACGAAAGGTTAAGCGCATCGGTGGTGAACCCCTTCGGGATGATTGAATTTTTTGGGCTTAAATCCGAGAAGGGGTAGGTGTTTTTTAAGGCTGTAGTAAATTTTCGGCTGTATCCCTTATGGGTTCTGGGTTTGAGGACACCATCCCGAAAATGAGAATCTCGGAAATCTTGAAACGCTTGCTAGTAGAGGGTTTTGGAGTTTTTCTTGAAGATGTCTCTTGTCTGTCGAAGTCTGAAATGGTATATTAGATGCAGTCTCTCGGAACTGAACCTTGAAAGCTAAATACATCAAGCATTTCAGAGGCCTGCAGTCAAAATCCTCTATAATCCCTATCAGGGATTGAAACGAAGTGTACGATCGCGCTGTATATGTGCACCTACCGTCAAAATCCTCTATAATCCCTATCAGGGATTGAAACTCTTACGAGGTAGCCGGAGGAAAAACACAGGTAGGGTCAAAATCCTCTATAATCCCTATCAGGGATTGAAACGAGCATAAGGCATTGGCGATCGCCTCAACTCGCCGTCCAAAAGGTCAAAATCCTCTATAATCCCTATCAGGGATTGAAACGAGCATAAGCACCAGCATCACCGCGAACGGAAGGTCAAAATCCTCTATAATCCCTATCAGGGATTGAAACGCAAGACTGGCATTATAGGCAAGGGAGAAAGACAGGGGCAAGGTCAAAATCCTCTATAATCCCTATCAGGGATTGAAACATACAAAGTAAATAACCAAAACCTTTGCAGAATAAAGTCGAAATCCTCTATAATTCAGTCCGCGCAGGCGGACGAAAGTTTGTGTAGCAGCGATTTCAATCGCCTGCTCTTGCATGGGGTAATAAAGGCGGATTTGGTAGGAAACTAATTTTGATGGGTGGAATTCCCCAACTGTGTAGAGACGTTGCATGCAACGTCTCTACAATCCTGATTCAGCAAACCCTAGTTATACCGTCGCAGGTTCCATCTGCTGAATCATCTGCTTCATCGCCTCAGCAATTTGGCTTTGCTTTTCGGGAGAATCTGTTTCCATATACACCCGCATCAGGGGTTCTGTACCTGATGGACGCAGTAGCACCCAACTTCCTTCTGATAAATAGAGTTTAATCCCATCTTTGCGCCCAACTTCTTTAACCTTAATCCCAGCCACGTCTTGGGGGGGATTTTTGGCGCAAGTGTTTAAAACAGCAGCTTTGTGATCCTCGTTTAAATGCAAGTCCAGGCGCTGGTTGTAAACCGGACCATCAGCTTCTGCGATCGCTTCTTCGACTAACTGACTTAGGGGTTTGCCTTCGTAAGCAATAGCTTCAGCGACCAGCATATTGGCTAAAATACCATCTTTTTCGGGAATATGCCCAATAATGCTCAATCCCCCGGATTCTTCACCCCCAATCAGCACCTCGGTTTCCCGCATTTTCTGACCGATATATTTGAAGCCGACGGCTGTCTCGTAAGTTTCTAGACCATTTTTTAGGGCAAAGTTATCCAACAGGTGAGTTGTAGCAACAGTACGGACGATCGCACCTTTTTTACCTTTATTCTTAATCAAGTGACGTGCCAGTAACAACAGCACCGTATTGGGCGTTAGCACAGTCCCCTGTTCATCCACGATACCAAAGCGATCGCTATCTCCATCGGTAGCTAGACCTAAATCTGCCTTATCCCGCATCACGGCTTCTCTTAACCCCACCAGATACTCCCCTTTGGGTTCGGGCATTCCCCCCCCAAATAAGACATCGCGGGTGGTGTTAAATGCCTCAGTCTGACAGCCGCAATGTTCTAAGACATCATCCAGATAACCGCGAGAGGTGGAATAGAGGGCATCATATTTTACATTAAGTTGCGCCCGCCGAATCCGTTCTACATCTAGCAGCGTGTAAATAAAGTTCAAGTAATCCGGTTTCGGGTCAAAGGTAGAAATTTTATCACCATGCTTACCCGTAGGTGGCGCATCATCTGCTCCAGCAATATTGGAAACAATCGTATCCGTGATTTCCGGGGTAGCAGGACCTGCGTAATCCGGGATATATTTAATCCCGCAATAGGCAGCGGGGTTATGGGAGGCAGTAAACATCAGCGCTCCGGCTGAGTTAAGTTGACGCGCTTGATAGGCAATCACGGGTGTGGGACAATCCCGGTTGACAATTTTCACCGTCCAACCCAAGTCTGCCAACACCTCAGCAGCCATGCGGGCAAACTCATCAGCCAGGAATCGGGTATCATAAGCGACTAAAACGGGGCGGTCTTTGTCGTAGGCTGTATCTAAATAACTTGCGATCGCGCGAGTTACCTTACAGACATTGGCAAAGGTAAAATCATCAGCGATGATTCCCCGCCAGCCATCTGTGCCGAATTTTATTTTATTAGCGCTATTTGCTGCACTCATTTGGGCTACTTTGTTCTTGATTTTACTCAATTTTGACATCTCCTCTCCTTAAAAGCGAGAGGATTGGAGAGCGGATGCTACGCGACAGCTTGAAAGACTGTCGCTTCACATTTCTCGCGGTATGATCGTTTCAGATTGGAAAACAGATCGTACCGCTTCGGCAGTGTCAAGCTGCCTCTACCCACCTTGGCTAGGTCTATTCCTAGCTGTGTGGCTACTTTTCTGATTATGTTTGATGCCCCGTTGCAATCAGCATTAATCAACTGACCGCCAGATGCCCTAAAAAGCCCACGTTTCACTCTTGTACCTGATAGTCTCCACCTTTCGGGTTTCTCGCCGTATTTCGGTAGGGAGTCACCATCTAAGAATGATGCTTGACTTGTATACGCCTCCTCTGTCAGGGTCATTACAATCCCGTATTCTGTGCAAAGCTGCCTTAGACGTTCAATTAGCCTGCCCGTGGGGATGGGCATGAAGTTTTGGTTCCCACGCTTACCCATCTTGGGACTGTTTTTGATCCCCTCGTTCCAACCAATAACCAGATTGCCAATTCCGTCAGCCAAGCACCGATTAATGATGAATCTAGCTGCCTTGTTAATAGCATCCCTCATTTGGTTGTTGCGTTTACGCTGCACCCGGTCTAGGTTGGCATCCCAATAGAATTCGGACTTACCCTGCTTGTACTTAGCTACTAAGCGGCAATACCCCTGATTCATTGACTTGAGCTTGCGCCCATCAATGATCAAGCTTTTACCTTGGGTTGATACTCCGGTTAACCAATTAGTGCCGCCGTGGTCAAATCCCCACGCTTGAGAGTAATCCAGGTTGGGGTTGACTGTAATGGGTTCTTTTGAGTCGTCTATTACCCAATCAATCCAGAACTCACCAAGACAAGGACGAATCGTTACTTCCTTAACCCAGTCTGAGTCAATAAACTCTGGCAATGGTAACTCAATCTGAGTGATTAGTTCAGGCTTGGATTCTTTGCTGATGGATGGGCGAAAACACCCGTCTTTGTAGGTTAGAGCTTGCTTAGGAAAAGTTACCGCCGCCAAACCACCTTTTTTCCTGTACTTAGGCAAGGATGGACGATTAGCTTCTCCCTGATAATAGGCGTCAACCAAGCTGTTATAACTCTTAATTGATTCACCTACAGACTTCAGTGTTTGCTGTGCGGATTGAGCGGCTAGTGCCTTATAATGCATGCTCAGTTTAAGCTCTTTGTCTAACTCTGGGTAAGTCGTGCGACACCTGTACAACTTCCAGCCACACCGAAATTCATCGCCCCGCCAATAAAAAGTAAAAGCGTCATCGCGCCTTTCCTTCCACTGATAATAATTTTGCCTGGTGTAATAAATTGCACAATTAATTAGACTATTGGCATTCTGACACTGGTTTATCCAGTAAGCTTTCTCTTCATCTGTAAACTTTGCTATAATTGGAATACTTCGATACAGTTTTATCACCTCCTTTATCTTTTTATATTATACAATAAAAAGATAAGTTGATACCACAAAACGCCAGGTTTTAACCTGGTTTAAAGCTTTCATCCCCCGCGTTTTAACCGGGGGATGAAAGCTTTAGTTTTGGATAGGGGGATGAGTATTGTCATTCGTCTTATGTCTTATGTCGGAGTATCCCAATGTGCGCCTGAATACCATTTGCCTTGTCCCCACCAAAAGGGAGTTAACCCAAATGGCACGCTCGCCTTCTGCCGTTTTAGATCACCAAAACCCTTGATATACCGTATGGTGGGCATTGCCCACCATAAGCTTTACTCGTTCTCAGGCTCTGCCTCCCTAGATAAGGGCTAAAGCCCTTACTACAAACTAACTTCATCAACCTTTAGGCAGAGGATAGTTTAGGTCATAACACCTAAGGTAAAGCTGTAATAAAATTTTATTGGCTTACACATCACCGATTGCCATCACCGATTGACATAATGAGTCAGACTGAATCTCCCGACAAAACTCAAGACCATTCCCCAACTACCAAGCAAGATGCAATCACCTCTCATATTTCACCGTGGTTAGTGCGCCTAGTCTATCCCCTAGGACGTCACCTGGTTTTGCCCATTTACTTTGGCAAGATTGAGGTCAAAGGACGGGAGAATTTACCCAAAGACAGTCCAGTTATCTTTGCACCCACCCATCGTTCTCGCTGGGATGCGCTGACGTTAGCCTACGCCGCAGGTCGAGATATTATCGGACGGGAGTTGCAGTTTATGGTGTCGGTTGATGAAATGAACGGTTTGCAAGGCTGGTTTATTCGTCATTTAGGCGGTTTTCCAGTTGATCCCAAGCGTCCGGGAGTTTCCAGTTTGCGTCACGGGATTGAGTTATTAGAACAGGGAAAAGTTTTGGTGATTTTCCCTGAAGGCGATATTTTTCGCACAGAAGAAATTCAAACCCTAGAACCGGGATTTGCTCGAATAGCGCTCCATGCAGAAAAGGAGCAACCGGGTTTAGGGGTTAAAATTGTACCGATTCGGATTCATTACAGTCAACCTGTACCCCACTGGGGGTGCGATGTTGACATTCGTATTGGTTCGCCATTAGCGGTGGCGGATTACTGTCATAAACCGGTTAAAGGATGTGCTGAAGAAATTGGGGATGATTTGCGACAGGCGCTTGAGGATGTTGGGGATTGGTAATTAGGGCTTGCTGCACAACTCCCAAACCCTTAGCTATCAGGGAAAATGTACTATGGCTTCCCCAGCTCCCCCAGCTTCCCCAGCTCCCCCAGCTCCCCCAGCTTCCCCAGCTCCCCCTGCTCCCTCCACCAGACTTATTCAGCAGATCCTAATTAGGTAACGGCTTCCAGCGCCACCTCTAGCGCCCGTTCTTTTTGGGGATCAGCGCCTTGGGCGTATTCTGGAGAGAAGGGAACCAGGATATCCGGTGTTACTCCTTTCCCTTCGAGTCGTTCGTCTCCATTCACGTAGACA
The DNA here is from genome assembly GCF_040219735.1 of Coleofasciculus sp. G1-WW12-02. Classification (NCBI taxonomy): domain Bacteria; kingdom Bacillati; phylum Cyanobacteriota; class Cyanophyceae; order Coleofasciculales; family Coleofasciculaceae; genus Coleofasciculus; species Coleofasciculus sp. G1-WW12-02. The sequence continues at coordinate 14,399 of NZ_JAVJRX010000038.1, forward strand.
TCAGCGACGGCGACGTAAAGCAAGCTACCATCTGACATGAGAAATGCACGCCCCGCTACCACAGCGCCAGGGGTTGGCGTACCAACAACGGGTCCGATATCGAATTTCTGGAAACCATAAGCCAGAATTTCTTTAGCACTGCGGCTTCCTTCGTTGACAATCATGACGACAGGTTTATTCCAGCCGGCGTAGTGAGTATATGGCGTGCCATCCCGGGAAATAGCGGTTAAGCTGAGATTTGGAGCGGTGTAGATGTTCAGGGCGGTGAGGGGTGAACCTCCCCATCCATCTCTTAAGTCTACGACTAAAGTGTCTGCTTGTTTGAGACGACCATAGATTAGTTTTTCCTCAAGCTGTTCTTGATATTCATCACTGGCGTAAGACCAGATATGAATATAACCGATTTTTTTACCCTGTTGTTCAATTATCTCCGTGCTGGCGTCCATGGCGTCGAGATACATGGTGGTTGTATCCAGCAATTTAGGGGTGACGGTGATTTCTTGCTGACTGTTGGGATTTTGCGATCGCTGAATTAGGATTGGCACAGGAGTACCTGCTTGATCGGCAAAGGATTCAATGGGTTGGAATGGGCGATTATCCACACTCAGGATGCGATCGCCTACCTTTAATCCGGCTTTAGCGGCTGGACTTCTTTCTAGAATGGCGCTGATAAAGGTTTGGTTGTCGATAGTTTTGGTAACTATACCAATGCCAGTATATTCTATTTTGCCATTGGGAAAGAAGGGTTTGAGTTGCTGGCGTAAGTCGGGGTTTCTAGGCGCAAAGATTCCTAAGACTTGGTAGTAGGCGGGTTGGTTGGGGATGTAGAGGTGGGTGTGAGAGGTGTTGAGTTCAGAAAGCATTTGATTGATTAGGGTTGCGGCGGCTTCCCTGGATTGGGTTTGGCGGATTTGGGGTTCATATTCGTCTTTAATGGTTTGCCAGTTGACGCCGTTAAAGTTGGGGTCATAAAAGTTATCGTTGACGGTTTGCCAAACTTGGTTAAAGAGTTCAGTTGGGGGAGTGGTTGGTGTGGAATGGAGGGGAGAATTGAGCCAGTTAAGTAGGATGATACAGAGGCTGATTAGGGTGGTGATAATTAGGCGGTGATTTCGAGAAAGGCGAAATAGTTTCATAGTTGAGAGTGGGAGATATAAGCCATGAATTCAACACAAATCAAGCTCGTTTAGTGCTATTTAGATTAATTATACAATTTCCGATAAAACCCGCCCATCAATTTCCAAAACATAAGTTATGGCGAAAAGATTGGGGAGATAAATTCTCTCAATTGAATAGTTAGCAATAGATTGTCGGGGTTTGATGGGCGCAAGGCTTGCGCCCCTACAAAGTTAATGCGATTAAACACTTAGCCTAAAATATTATGGTAAAGCTTGGTTAGTGCTGTTTAGATTGATTATACAATTTCTTGCGATCGCGCTTTGTTTTTAGGGTTGAGAGGCGGGAGGGTTGGCTTTTTTAACGCAGAGGAACGCAGAGGGAAAGCGCAGAGGTTCGCAGAGGGGTTGGCGGTGAGGAAAGTTTCTGATATCAATGTAGGGGCGGGTTTTATGGTTATCGTCTTTTTTTACCCGGATGTTAGTAAACCCGCCCTTTTACAAGGTGTTATTGAGTTAACGCAGTAGTTGGGCGGAGTGGTTACAGTATCAGATTGGTGAGTTGTTCAGGACTAAGATTTATCGCTGTCTTCATTTTTACTTGAAGTGAAGCTTGTTATATCCTTACCTTCAAGAATTGTTCCTTGAAGATTGGCTCCATTAAGATTTACTTCTGAAAGAATCACACCATCTAAAATTGCATCGTGTAGATTCGCTCCGCTAAGATTTACTTCTCGCAAGGTCGCCTTTTTAAAATTTACTCTGCTAAGATTGGCTCCACTAAGATTGACCTGTTGAAGATTAGCTCTGCTCAGATTTGCGCCTTTAAGATTGGCTCCAATAAGATTTACTTGCTGAAGATTAGCTTCCTCAAGATCTGCTTTTTCAAGAGTTGCTTTTTTCAGGTTTACCATGTAAAAATTAGCACTCCAAAGTGCGGCTATTTTGAAGCTTGTATTATGAAAATCCGCCTCGAAAAGCTGTGTATAAAAAAGAAAACATTCGTTCAAATTCAAAAAATTCATGCATTTCATCGCCAGTACCTTTTCCAAAGATAACCTATTGAGTTGTAGCCTTGATATCCATATTGCAAAAGAACCTGGAGACGGCCAATTAATATCTGATATTTCCCTCGTCACTCTCGCGCAAGCATTTAATATAGCCAATAATGCTTCCTCTGCATTTCGCGCCTGTCGCATTTCTTCCTGAAAATTCGGTCGAGGATTTAAACCCTCCATTGGCATTCCCTGACGCAGCATAAACTCAATCAAACGACATAATGTTTTCTGCCAATCGCGAACCTCTGATAAATCCTGTAAACGCATTTCATCACAGACGAATTTAAACAGGTATTCATCCATCGCTGATAAACCGCAGAGAGTCGCCCACCTGACTAAAGCATCTCGTTCATCACAACCTTTGCGAAAATTACGCTTACGTTCTTCTAAATCTTCATGAATAAGCCGAACTCCTTCAACAATACGTTTTGCTGTCAGATATTCCCCAAAGCTTTTATGGGTAAACTCAAAGGTTTTCTCTCTATCTCGTACCTCTCCACTTTCCCGAAAGTAAAAAGCAGTCAGCAAACGAGTGATACTGGCTCTTGAGTCTTCTTGTAAGGTGGCTTGAAAGCGATCTAAAATCTGTCTGAGTCCACTGTTATCGCAATGATCCTCGATTTCTTTTACATTGGTTGTCCTACCATCTCCATGCCAGCAAGCCAGGGCAATTTCCTCAAGAATTGCGATAAACTCGTATTTTTCAATCCCCTCAGTCAAACGATAGCCGTGCTTTTCATACCCTCGCTCGTAAACAGCATCTAGTAAATCAGCATAGATTTCATTCAGATTTGTCTCTTTCGAGAATCGCAGCTTATCCCGTTCAAAGCTTAATGCTACTAAATAATTCAATAATGGCTGTGCTGTAATCTCAAACAAGTTATCCTTGTCTAATTCTGGCGGTAAACCATCATAATGCTTGTCTTTTGCCTGACCATAAGACTGCCACCAAAGCTGGCGTTGATCCTCCTCAAGCAAATTTTGATCATCAATATATTTGTGGTTATCTCTTTCTTTTTTGGTCACAAAATAGGGCAGAAGATACAGAAGTTGACGCGGTTTGCGAAATTTGCTGCGGTTCGCCTGTACCACGACTTCCCGCCCCGTAATCACAACCTGTAAGCGAAGATGCTGATTATTAAAGCGGGCAACTTCTAGCCGGACTTCTTCAACAAACTCTTTAGCCGTTTGTTCGGCAATTTTACCCTGCATCGATAGCTCATCTAAGCCATCAAAGATAATCAGTAATCGCGATTCCCCATTTTCTCTGTCCAAGGGATTGTGAGACAAGAATCCTTCAATCTGGACAAACTCCCCTACCGCTTTTACTAAGTCATCCGATACTTTAAATAAGTGGAGGGGAATAAATAGAACTGGAATTTCTCCCTTTTCCGCCTGTTGTGCGGCAAAGATTTTAGCAAAGGATGACTTACCACTTCCGGGTCCTCCACTGATTAAGCGAATCGCATCATCCGCTGCAGCATTCTGTAACCAGGTTTCTAGTTCACTATTGAGATCTACAATAACTCGCTCATAGTCTTTACTTTCTATAATCCCTCGTTCTAATTTCTTCTCCGATTGTCCCGCCACCTCTCGCTCATAGTAAGCGCGTAATGGCACATAAACTTGTTTGAGGCTGAACGCTTCCCAAAATATCGGTTCATCCACCCGCTTTTGCAGCAATGCGCGATACCGTAGCCATCCTTGTTCTCTTCTTGTGGCTTGAGTGAAGGGTGTATCCAGAACTTCTTTTAAGGCAATATAATCTTGGGAATGCTTAACCCATTGGTCATTTAGGGCGAAGACAAAGTAAGCGGGAAGACGACTACTGATCATTTCCGCTTCAACCTTTTTCTCCACATACGCCTCTAACCACTGAGCAAACCCCGTCTTCGCTTCTTGCACAATCGGCAAGTTTTGGGGACGCTGGAAAAAGTCGGGGTCAAGGATTAACTCGTTACTGGTTAACGATGCATTGAGGTGGTTGTACAATTCTGTCAGATTATCGGGTTTTTGGATGAGAAGTCCCCTATTTTCGTGTAACAAGTCTTGCATCGCTTGCATCAGGGAACGCACAATTAGCAATCCGGCAATTTCTCCGGGTTTTGCTTCTAATCCCAGGTTTTCGAGAACCTCAACGCCACTCTCCGCCAAGTCATCCCATTTAAGAAACGCGCCGTTAATGGCGGCTTTACCCAATGAGGTGAATAAACCCTTGGGATTGGCTTTTATCGCTTTTTTCCAGACTGAAACAGGCTTTTCGACTTTAATTCCCGGTTCCCCTGCCATAAAATTAATGGATGAAAGATTGTGCTGTTTCTAGCCTAACTAACTTTTTCAGAAACCCCCTTTTTGCCTTGGCGAGGAGGAAGTTGCAGCTACACAAACTTTCGTCCGCCTGCGCGGACTAGACTATTTCCTCCGACTACTGACAGCAAAGATTACTGACAAGGCGTTAACTGAGCCAAGCGCAAGGCAATTTCATCAATCGCCCCAACTAATACCTGTCCCGACTGAGATGGTTGATTCACCATAATGCTAAACAAAATCGTCCCATAATAGGGATGTTCCAAATACCCAGACAGGCTTCTCACTCCTCGTAATGTCCCCGTTTTCGCCCGAATTCTGCCTTGAGTTTCAGGTAACTGCAAGCGATTTCTCAGGGTTCCATTCACACCGGCAACGGGTAAGGAACGATAAAATAAATCATTACCCTTGGCATACATCATCGCTTTTAATGTCGCGATTAATGCTTGCGGCGTGGCTACATTCTGCCGGGATAAACCTGAGCCATCAACTTGACGAAAACTATTCGGGTCAACACCTAAGGGTGCTAAAATCTGCTTCACGGCAGAAGGTCCACCAATGTAACGTAGTAGGCTATCCGCATAGCTGTTACTGCTTCTCTGGTTGGTTACTGTCACCCATTCATCTAACGATTTCGATTGAATTAAGGCTTGGGAATCCAGCCTTTGTAAAGCGGCGGCGGTGGTAAAGAGTTTGTTATTGGATGCGGGGATAAGAAATTGATTGGCGTTGTGGCTGTAGGAAATCCCAGGATTCGATACCGATTCCACGACAATCCCCCATTTACCCCCCGCTAAATTGGGACGATTAATGATTGAGTCGATATAAAATCCCAAAAAATCTGGACAAACGCCACTTGTTCGACGTTCTGGAGGCGGAACAAAGATTTCAATCGAGTCGGCGCTTTTAGTTAAATTAGCCGCCGTTGTCGCCCTCGCGATGCTGGGAGTCATGACATTACCCATCGCCATCACACCGACGGTGAGCATGGCTAGGGACTGCTTCTGCCAAGGATTCATTGGTTTCATCGTCTGCAAGCCTTTACAATCTGGGCATCGTGAGAGAGCATGAGCAAAGCGCGATCGCTAATTGAGCAAGATAACATGATGCGGCTCATTGCGGCGCGATAAGTCAGCTCCGTAGGTGAGCGTAAATAGTGGTCAGTTATCAGTGGTCAGTAATTGGCTGATAACTGATAACTGATAACTGGTAACTGATAGACGTAGCCGTCTACGTCTCTACACCACTCCATCAATTGCCAGGAATTATCCCTGAACACTGAACACCTTAGAACCCCGGGGACAGGGATTATGTTCCCGTCATTTTGATTTCTGTGGTTGTTTTACTGGCTCAAAACGTTGTCATCAGGACGGTTTACCGTTTTTTTGGCAACCTGCGCGGTTCGTAGTAGGCGCTGTCTTCGCTATCTAATCTAATTGTGCAGGGGTGCTGAGGTGTAGGGATGTTTTACCGATAATGCTACCTTATCCTGTTCTCTGTTCCCTGTCTAATGACGAATCACCACTTCTACACAAAAATAAACATAATTGAATGTAATCTCTTAAAAATTAAACATTCTTTAAAATCAAATCATTGACAAATCCACAAAAACGTGGATTAAAATCAATCTTGCCAATGAATTGAACCTGTATTATAGTTGGGAGTCCTGGCATTATCATTGCTTGCTTGATTTGACTAATTCAATCGGTTGGAGAGCCAAACAGAATGGCAAAGTATTTTTTAATTGAATCGAGGAGTTCCTTTGATTCAACCCAAGTGAGTCAAAATTATCAGTTGGCATCAGATTTAGCCAATGCTGGAAATGAAACCACCTTGTTTCTGGTAGAAAATGGCGTATTAGCCGCTCGTGCTTCGGTAGCGAATGGTTTAGCCAATCTCAACACTGTCAACGTATTGGCAGATGATTTTTCTCTGAGAGAACGCGGTATCTCACAGACAGAACTAAGCGATGGCGTGCAAGTGGCTAGTATTGCGGCTGTGGTTGATGCCATGGCTCAAGGACAAAAAACGATTTGGCTGTAACTGAAGATAAGTAAAAAATGAGTACCAAAACCTTAACCTTTTCGATTATGGATAGTCCTTTTGAACAAGCAAGGACAACCACGGCGTTTCGGATGATTCATGAGGCAATTGAGCGAGGGTATAATGTGAATGTTTTTGCTTATGAAGGGGCAGTATCTTTAGCCTTTGCTCATCAAAAACCCCACGCGAATGCGGTTCATGGTAGAGGCGTGGAGGAAGAAGATCATCCCTTAACCAAAGATTGGATTGCCGCACTCCAGGAAAAAGCGAAAGCAAAGGGGTGTCAATTAGATTGGATTAATTGCGGGCTTTGTGTGGATGAACGAGGGGTAGAAGATGCGATTGATGGCTGTCGTCGTGGTGCGCCGAGTGATTTATGGAAATGGGCGAGTGAGTCGGATGGAACGTTAATTATTGCGACGAAATAGGAAGGATTAGGGATAGTAAGATGAAAGCGTTACAAATAGTTGAATCCGCTTATCGCTGTACGATTGAAGAACAAGATGATCCCTCGGTTTGGATTTCTCAAGCGATGAAAGCTGCCGGTGCTGATTTAGATATTTTGTTGAGGGGAAATGCGGTGAATTATGCCGTGAGTGGGCAAGATGCGTCTGGACTTATGTTTGGGGATAAACCACAAACCCAGCCACCTAAACTGGATCAAGATTTGCGGCGGGCAATCGAGAAGGGAATTACGGTTTATATTGTGGTAGATGATGTGAAATCTCGTGGGATTCCTGAAGGAAAAATGATTAACGGTTTGACTCACGTTGCCTGTCAGGATTTGCCCGGGTTATTTGGGAATTACGATCAAATCTGGCATTGGTAAAAATAATGCTGGGGGCAATATAGCGGTTAAGATACATCCGCCTTGTAGAGACGTTGCATGCAACGTCTCTACAAAGGTGCTCTCTCAGAGACGTTGACGGTTAAGTTTGTTGAGTTGCCATTTGTGCCTCAGAAATCCAGGCGGCGTGGAAACCGTAAGGAACGCGCTGAGGCATGAGTATTCGTGCCACTGGTTCATTGGTAAACTTTTGAGCATCAATGACCCATAATTCAGACCGTTTTTCTACAGCATCCCAAATCATCGTCAGCAACCAGCCATCATCCTCAGCTGTTCCACCCGGACGAGGGGCAAAGGCACTATCACCGCCAAACCGTCCCCGACCAAATTCATGAATCTGAGAGCTACCTGTTTCTACGTCATACTTAATTAGACCGTCTAATAAGAGTCGGGGTCTCATATAGGTTGCCTGTCGGGAAGCGTACATATACCGTGTTTTCCGACCCGTAAAATCATCATTGATGCGCGGAAATTCTGTGGCGACATCAAGATCATTGAGAAGTTCCTCTTTCACCGCACCCGTTACTAAATTAATCCGGTAGCGATACATGCGGAAATGTTCAAATTCAGTGTCCCCACCTTCACCATTATCTTCTTGAGGAATAAACAGATAGGTATCAGGTGTGCGGGTGGACAGGAGTACCACTTCATCCCCTTCTTCCCAAGCGTTACCAACGTGGTAGAGCATAGAGGTAGAAATCTTAAACCAGCGGATTGTCCGGTTATCGCCATGGCGGGGTAGGATACCAATGCGGCTGGGGTTTTGAGCCTCGAATTTAATCGGTAGCTGACCCAACATAATTCGCATGGGGCGAAATGTCAGGGGCATATCCAGAAACAGCGTATAGTTTTCGGTAATGGCAAAATCATGCATCATCACCGGGGCGGGAATATCAATCGGTACTGTTCGCAACAGTTCGCCTTCTTTGGAAACGACGCTGTATTCCAGGTAAGGGGGAGCAATGGGGGCAAAACCGAATACAATCATTTCACCCGTCACGGCGTCAACTTTGGGGTGTGCCGTAAACGTGGAAGCGAGTTTGTCGTTAAAAGTATACACGCCAACCGTTTCTAAGTCAGGAAGTCGGATTTGATAGGGGGCGCCAGCTTCCCACAGCGCCAGTAGTTTACCTGCGTGCCACACACAGGCGGTGTTGGCGGTATTCTTCATCATCAAACCGTGAGGGGAATCAAACCGAGGTAGGTTCAGCAGTCCGGGCCAAATGGATTTCCCGGCGGCTTTCTCTTGGAAAAACCCTTCGGTTTGGATGTAGCGGTTACGGTAGCTAGCTTTGCCATTGCTAATGTGAACGCCGTGCAGCATTCCATCCCCGTCTAACCAATGGTGGAGTCCAATGGGGGGAAATTGAGGGTTAGGACCATTGCGAAGAAACATCCCCGAAAGTTCCTGAGGAAGTTCGCCAATGACGGTTAAATTATCGGCAGTCACTTCTTGTTTGACTGGGGCAAAGTTGTCCGTCAAATAAAAATCTGCCATATCCTCAGCGAGGGCTTTGACGTTTGCCGTCAGGCTGAGGCGACTCAGGATTCCGTAAGGAACCCGCGCATAGTAACCCGCACCTTTGGCTACGTCACTAGCGATTGATGAGCGCTCCATTTGTAGGACGTTAGCCAAGAATTCGTTATCCATTAAAACGCTCATGAAGCGCTGCTGAAGCGTATTGGGGCGAGTCCCAGATGGGGCGGTGGTGGCGAGGCTTAGTGATTTTATCAGTTCCTGTTCTTGTTCGTCTAACGCTCCTTCAGAATACATGAGGGCGTTGAAAGCTTCATATAGTTCCTGAAAATCTTCCTCGCTGGGATAATTTCCTAAATAAGCTTTTAACCAGCGATAACACTCATCACGCGGTACGGGCTGGTTATTTGATAATAAGGATTTAATTTCTGGATCGTCTGTCAATCCTTTTTCATTTGCCACTCGCTGCAAAAATTCGAGTTCTTTCGGTTCGAGTACCCCATCAATCCAAGCAACCCCAATCAGGAGTTTTAGCAACTGCCGCTCATTTTTGAGCCACTCTTCCTTGTTTGCCAGAAAGGTGGAGCGGGGAATGGGTACATCAAAATATTCATCCGTACTTGCATCTGGACGAACGTTTTTCTCACTGGTGTATACAATTTTGGCACGATCCGGTGTTTGGACAACAATATATAAGTCGGGATTGCCTTCAAACCGTTCAAACAGGCTTTGGAAATCTGCGTCTGTATAGGTAATTTCAAATTGTCCCTGACTATTGGTTTTCACATATCCCAAGTTATCGCTCTTGACGATATCTTTATCAAAGGCTTCGACTATTAGGTTAGGAATCCCTAAACCACTTTCGGATTCGTAAACTCGTCCAGTGACTTTGAATGACATAAAAGGCTCCTGATTACTCTCAAATGAAACATTATTGATGAGCCAGTTTGATTAATCGGTCTACCATCCGTAGGATTCTTGCGACCCTATCCTCCGGGACAGTGGCAATCAATGGCTCAAGGGTCAGCTCTGTTATCTTGACATGCTTGTTAATATACATCCTTAACAGACCTTTTTGTGGATTTCTACCTAAACGTTGGATAGCTTCATCACTACAAATTATCTATTTTGTCAAAACACTCCTTTGTTCTTTACAAAAATACATGCATTAAAGGTGCGATCGCGTCTGCACCATGTCTTGAGAAAATGCGGCTCAAGCGACGCTAAAGCAAGGGGTTGAGCTTGGCGAAAAACTAAAATACTGCAAATTGGATACAAAAAATCTTTAACATAAGGCTGAAACGACGTAACTTCCTCAGTAATTGCGAATACTTCTCACCAATTTCTCACCAGTTAATTTCTGTTAAGTGACAAAAAGCTAATTGAAATTGTAGAGAACGAAAAGTTTTAATTATTGGTAATGTCTAAAACAATAACCTCAATAGCACCAAAACAACTAAAATAACTCCAATTAAAATAGCCGTCCCCACCATCAAATTACCAATCTCATCCACCGTCCCCCGAATCCCCCTAACCATTCGCCCTAAATTCAAGGGAAACCTAACTAATACCTGCAACGGAAGCGGTAACTGGTGCAATTCAAAACTATATCCAGGAGTGCGCCTTGCTTCTACCTCAAACCGCGCCTTAACCCAATTTATATCTCGCCTCTGCTGACGTGCTTCCCATAGTAAACTTCCAGCTAACTGCAATAAAAAGGGATGAGTACCCCCCAACTGCTTTGCCAATTTCTGATCCTGGGGACTCAATGCGGCTTGTCCCTCCTTTCCCTGAGTATCCGATAAACTCACTAATTCCCACGCCTCCTCTTCCCGCAATTCTCCCAACGCCAACACCTGACTCAACTTAAAAAATGGCGAGGTGAGACGATACCGATGCTGGTAATATTCCAACTTTCGGGGAGACGCCACCACCACCATCAACGCGCCACTATCGATTAGCGATCGCAGGTTATCAAAGAATCCATCATCAAAGTCCCGATAATGGCGCATCAGCACTTCAAAGTCATCTAAACAGAGTACCGCTAACACCCCTTGGCGTTTCCAATGTCCCATGGCGCTACTAAATGCCAAGCGGTTAAACTGTTGAACCCTCAGCGCCTCAACTAACCCCGGTTGACGCTGCACTTGGGGATGATTCCACAACACTCGCCCAACTACCTGATAAAATCCTTCTTCCCCATGAGACTGGGGATTTTGCAGCGAAAGATAAACGCTAATAAACCGATGGGGTTGAGAAAGGTACTCCTGATACGTTTGACAAAAATGATAGAGAAGCCAGGATTTGCCAATTCGTCTGCGCCCCACTACATTCAAGCTACCCGGTAGGACACCTGTCATCTGAGAGACAATCCGTTGCAACTCCTCTTGGCGTCCCACAAAAAATCGGGAGTCCGCGATCGTTACACCGACTATAAATGGACAAGACGGTTGCACTGAACTCATGAATCAGAGGAAAATGACTCGACAAGCATACTCAACAGTTATCATTTTCTTCTACCTTGCCACCTTGACCCTTACCTTCTCTCCCTCTGCTTTGGAGACTTTTTATCCTAGCCGAAACTTAACATGACCAAAAAAATTAGGCAATTCATCCCACCCCCCTAGCAGGAATGAGACGAATTGCCGATGATGAGTGTCAAAGCACTCACTGATCAATCCGTACAGTCTGGCTCGGTCAGCGGCTTGGAGCCGCAACTACAGCCTTTTCTACGGGAGCCTCAAGCACCCGCAGACTGGGAAATAGAAAATGGTTTTCCTCAACATATTGAGCGCCAAATAAACCTTTTTCTGCCCAGAAATAACGGTCTGTCGTATGCTCATTTCGCTTAACTAGTAGCAAAGCAGGCGGAATAATCCCGGCTGATTGAATATATTTACGTGCTGCTGTAACCGGTTTATCTTCACCGCTTTCTATATTATACTGAGGCACATGCTCTAGGATTTTGCGCCCCTCTTGGCGGCGGCGACTCTTGCGCTTACGTCTTCTTGCCAACCTCTTTACCTCCTCTTTTTGCCGACAGTTGTAATGCTAGTTACAAAAGCCGTCGCAAGTATATCTGCTTGAGTCTGAAATATCAATATCTTTTTATGCTCTGATAGATATACCTAAAATGTCTCAAGACTAAGTAAAAAAAAGGGTTTGAGCGATGATCCCGCCCCAATCACTACCATAAAATTTAATTTTTCGTTAAAAAACTTCACAAAGAACCCCTAGAGAGGCTCCAGAGGCAGGGGGGCAGAGGGGCAGAGGTGCAGGGGGGAGATGAGGAAGTGGTGCAGGGGGGAGATGAGGAAGTGGTGAGTTAACCAGAGAAGCCAACACTATACATGATCCTGTTCCCTGTGAAGAGTTCTCTATTCCCCATTTCATCTTATATCCTTGGGGCGATAGCCAGTTGTGTCAATTGTTCGACATTATAGAAAAGGAACCTTTGCTGAGTTCTGTTGTAAAAGCCCTCTGCTGGTGATCACGCAATCCTCATGTTCATTCCTGCTAGTTCAGAATTTGTCGCCTTGTGTCAATCACAGGTCGGAGTCCTCACTCAAAGTCTAGGCGCGGCGTTGAGTGCGGTATATTTAACAACAGATGAGCTAGACGAAGCCGCGCAACCTAAACTGATTCCGGTAGTAGTCTATCCAGAAGCGGCAATCTGGGAAGAGGACGATGCTGAGTTAGCATTGCCCGATCGCATCAGTTCACTGGACACAATTCCCCGCCTTGCTGAAGCTGTACCTCACCTTTTACCTCTACCCTGTGACGATCACCCTATCCCAGATTCCACCTCACTTTATCAGGACAACTATCCCTTATCTCAAGGACGGCAAATAGTTTTGCCCCTGATCCATGAAGGGGTAGTCATGGGATTATTAGTGACAAGTCGCGAGGATCGACCGTGGAATGACAAAGAACAAACCGCGATTGAACGCATAGCTGGGACATTGACACTTGCCTACTTAATGGATCGGCGTCGGGCTTGGTTTGAGCAGGAATGGACTCAGCAACGCCGTCTACAGGCACAGCAAAGGGATCGGCTTGATGATATCCTGCATCAATTTCGCAATCCTTTAACCGCATTGCGAACCTTTGGCAAGCTGCTACTCAATCGACTGCAACCCGATGATCAAAATCATAACGTTGCAGCTAGTATTGTGCGGGAGAGCGATCGCTTGAAAGATTTATTGCAAGATTTTGACGAGTGCTTAGATCAGGATGCACCGACAAGTGAACCCCTAACCTTACCCGCGTTAGCTAGCGCGGCGACTTGTCCACTCCCTGAACCCGACGAGAATGGGAAAATAGCTTCTGTCGTTAACTCAGAACCGGATACAGACGCACCAGCCATTCCTCTGCTTCCGGGCAAAACCCTAATTGTCGAGTCGTTCACCGTCACTGAAGTATTAGAACCCCTGCTCATTTCCGCCCAAGCGATCGCAGGAGAACGTGATTTAGAATTACGCTATTCGATTCCCCAAAACTTACCCCCTGTTCGGGCTAATGCTAAGGCGTTACGAGAAGTCTTGAATAATTTAATTGACAATGCCTTAAAATACACGCCAGCCGGGGGACAAATTGATGTGGAAGCAGGTGTGGCTCAACCCGATGATGAGACGAGGACAATGGTAGGAATTGCGATTACTGACACGGGTTTGGGGATTGTGCCCCAAGACATCGAGCATTTATTTGAGCGGCGTTATCGGGGAATACAAGCCAACACAGGGATTCCAGGGAGTGGTTTAGGGTTAGCGATCGCCAAAGCACTGATTGAACAAATGCAGGGTCAAATCGAGGTATTTAGTCCGGCGCAGTCACTGTGGAAACAATCTCAGTTAGACGCCGCGATTCAAAGTTCGGGGGAGGAGTCAAGCCAGGGAACAACCTTTGTGGTTTGGTTACCCATTCATGAATCATGAAGTAAAAAAACACCGAAAACACCTATCTGGAAAGCCACACATCGTTAACGTGTAGAGACGTAGCATGCTACGTCTCTACACTATGGTGATCTAGTTGGCGCTGATGACTAAGTTATTATCTAGTTTGAGATCCAAATCGGTATCCGGTTGAATCACAATCAGATCAACACTGTTGCGACCGAGGAAGCGCTGGATTAAGCTTAACGCTACACCAGAGCCCGCACCAATCAACAGTTCTTCCGTCGCGATCGCTCGATCTCCTGTTACCGCCGAAATCGCCGCCGCCGCCGCTGTACCAAGTGCAGCATTTTTGAGCAGAGTACCTGTATTACTACCTTGACTTATTGTTTCTGTTGTGGTGATAACTTCAGACGAAGCATCAATATTCATCTGCTTACCATTCATCACTAGTTTCTCGGCGATAAATTGAGCGCCACCATTGGTCGAACGCAACGTACCCACAACCTCACTACCCGCAGGAATCAGCACCTTGTTATCAGAGGTTGTGATATTAGCATCAACTGTTAACGTCAAGGGTAATTGTTCGTCTTCTTGGGCAATTAAAATTTTCTCTCGGATGTACTTAACTGGAATAGTTGTACCCGCAGGAATCGTGAAATTTTGAACAACAGGCGTCGGATCAGCTACGTACTGAGAACTGACAACTTGCGCTTGATTTTCACTCACTAGGGCTTGGTAAATAAATGCAGCGACTTCAGCACGACTAGCATTCCGCTGGGGATTTAACGATTTAACGTTCGGATAATTCACCACCAAGCGTTCTTCTGTAGCGGCGGCTATTGGCGTCCGCGCCCAACTAGAAATGCTAGACGCATCATTGTAGTAACTTAATACATTGGTTGAATTCGCGGCATAATTTAAGCCATTTGCCAATGAAACTAAGGCTTGTTCACGAGGAATATTTTGTTCGGGTCTAAAAACATTACCCGGATAACCCGTTAAAAATCCCGTTTTATAAGCATCTTGGATCGCAGAATACGCCCAGTATCTTGAAGGAACATCGACAAAATTCGTTGCTCCCCGTTGATTGGCTTTATTAAAGGCTTGATTTGCCTTACGCAGCATAGCCGCAAACTGGGCGCGAGTTACGGGAGCATCAGGTCGGAATGTGCCATCCGGAAAACCGGAAATAATATCCCGTTGTGCTAATTCTGTAATAAAGTCTTCAGCCCAGTAGCTAGAAGAAACATCTGAGAAACTTGTGGTTTGGGCAAGCGCTGATGCACCTGTAACGAAGGGAGCGATCGCACCAGCCGTTAATCCAAGGGCTAAAAATGCAGCGGTTCCAGATTGCCAGGGAAGAAAGTTAGACATAAAAGGCGTTCTCCAACACAAATCGTCTTGTTAAATAACTAGACCGTTTAGGATTCCAGATGTTCCTAAAATTTTCCAACCTATTAATTGGATAAACTTTAGCAAAAAAATGTTCTCGTGGTCACTGTATTTGGGAACATTTTAAAAGATAATGACGATCATTAAGGACAATTAGTTTCCGATAAAAAAAAACCCTACCGACTCTTAGGGTAAAGGAGAAAAGATGGGGGAAATGGTGCAGACAAGGCTCCAGCGCTCCAAGGCTTCAAGGGAAAAAGGGGGCAAGGTAAAGGGAATGATGAGTGACCAGAAGGACTTGAGTCAACACTCTACCTGATCCTGTTCCCCATTCCCCGTTCCCTATTCCCTGTTCCTTAAGGACGAATGACAAAGGACAAAGGACTAAGTTTGCTGGTCAATCCAACGGTGGTAGAGCTTTTGAATGGCTTTAAGCACATTATTCTGAGTGGACTTGGGGGAAGTCTGGGCGGGATCGAGAAGCTGTAAGCGAGTGAGAAGTTTAGCTTCCTCAGTATCCACATCGCCATCGCTGTAAATTAAGGCACTAATCGCTTCAATCAAGCCCTGATAATCCTCTTGGCTAGGATGATCACCCAAATACTCTTGCACCCATCTATAACACTGGTTACTAGACACCGATTTGAGTTCATTCAACAGGGGTCGAATGTCTGGATCTTCATCCACACCGGATTGCTGGGCGACTCGGCGCAGATACTCCCGTTCCTCTGGCTGAATTCGACCATCTATCCAAGCCGCACCAATCAGAATCTTCACAAGCTGTTTGACATGAGAGTCTGTAACCATGACGTTTTTCTACAAAGAACTTCTGCTCTATCTATATCAGAACTGTTCCCAAAAATGCGCTTAGACGTTCTAATCTTTACTAATGAGCAGGAAACAGGGAATGGCTATCCATAACAAAGGACAAAGGACATAAGACATAAGGCTAATCTCCTATATTCTTCAATCTCACCATAAAAAAGCCATCCATCTGATGCTGATGGGGTAAGACTTTCAGCCCGCCTTGAGGGGTAGAAAAAGCGGAGAGTGTCGGCGGGGGTGCATCGGTACACCAGTGGGGATGACGTTCAAGAAAGGCTTGAATCACGGCTTCATTTTCCTGGGTATGCAAGGTACAGGTGGCGTAAACTAGCACGCCTCCAGGTTTAACCCAGGTAGCTGTCTGAGTTAATAGTTCGCCTTGCAGTACAGAAAGTTCCTGAACTCTGGCTGGAGTACAACGCCAACGGATATCAGGGCGACGGTGCAGTGTCCCTAAGCCAGAACAGGGGGCGTCGAGTAAGACAGCATCGGCTGTCTGGGTAAATTGGGGGAAATCGCGGCTATCGCCTGTGCAGATTTGAATGGATTGTAATTGTAGCCGTTGGGTATTGGCTTGGAGTTTTTTCAGGCGAGAAGCGGCTTGATCACATGCCCAGATTGTACCGCGATCGCACATGAGTTCAGCCAGATGAGTTGTTTTACCTCCTGGAGCAGCACAGGCGTCAATGACAACATCATTCGGTTGGGGATTGAGTAAATGACTCACCAGTTGAGCGCTACTATCTTGAATTGTCCACCATCCCTCGTTGAATCCAGGAAGCTTTTGTATTGAACCTGTACTTCCTTTTAGGCGTAAGGCTTGGGGAAGCTGGGGAAGGCGCTGAACTTGAACACCTGCGGCTTGCATCGCTGTCTCTACAGTATCGATAGAAGCTTTCAAGGGATTGATCCGCAAGTCAAGGGTTGGCGGTTGGTTGAACCATTGGCAAAGGGCTTCTGTTTCCTCGATTCCCAGTTGATTTAACCACACTTCGATTATCCAATCGGGAAAACTATAGAGAGTACCCAGGCGCTGGATGGGGTGGGGGGGTAACTGCAAGGGATCATAGGATTGGGGATTGGATTTCAGACGTGCGTACTGTCGCAGCACCCCATTAACTACCCCAGCTAATCCTTTTAATTGATTGGCTTTAGCCAGTTCCACGCTGGTATTAACGGCGGAGTAAGGGGGAATGCGTTGCAGATAGCGTAATTGGTATAAGCCCAGATGCAGAATTAGGCGCAAGTCGGGGGGCTGCTGGTGGGCTTTTTTCTTACCCAGTTGGTCAATTAAGGCATCAAGGGTGCGGGCTTGTCTGGTAGTACCATAGACTAAATCAGTTAACAAAGCGCGATCGGCACGGTTGAGAGTAGCGTTACGAAGCACTCGATCTAATGCAATATCTGTAAATGCACCGTGGCTGTGGACATCTCGTAGGGCGAGGAATGCAAGTTGGCGAGGATTTGCCATAATCACTTGAAGCACTGTCATTAACGATGGGACAGTCTAGTATAAGAAGACAGAAGGCTCCAGGGTTGCCACATCTTAATTGTAGTACAAAGGTTCTAAATTTAAAAGAGCAAGTGCGATCGCGTCTCCGGTGGCTTCGACAATAGCGATCGCATTTGAAAACAAGCCACAATGACGATATAACCTTAACTCCTGTGACCGTCTAGTTATCGTCACGTCATCCCAGGAATCATGAACAACTCCTCACCCACACCATCAACTCCCCGCCCTCGCTATCATAAGATGCGAGAACTAGGGCGAAATCGTGCTGGTGGACGCATCACCTACTTGGCAAAGGATAATAAAACCCAGCAACCCGTTGTGATTAAGCGATTTTTGTTTGCTCAGGCGGGTTCAGATTGGTCAGGTTTCAAAGCCTATCAACGAGAAATCCAACTCTTGCAGGGACTCGATCACGTCGGTATTCCCTGATATCTGGATTCCTTTGAAACCAAAGCCGGATTTTGTATGATCCAGGAGTACAAAAAAGCGACGCTTGATTAAACCCTAAGCAAAATGGTTTTGAATTTGGATGAGGTATTGGGGATTTTTGCGTTGGTTGCGACAGTTTATATCCCCCCAACCCCCCTTCAAAAGGGGGGCTTTTTGAGGATAGCAGTATACACATCGATTAAGACCAGCGAACTGTTGTAGAGACGTTGCCTGCAACGTCTCTACCAGGCGTTGCCTGCTTCAAAACCAACCCCGACAGAACACCTTATTTGCCAAATCCCTTACCGCGATTTTCCGAGGGTAAACAGAGACAATTTTCAAGCTGCTGGTACAACTTATCATGGTCTAAATCTTGACCAATCAGCACCAATTGATTTTTCTTCTCCCCTTTCCACCGATCATCTTCAATGTTAAACCGCTTACCACTGAGGTGGAAAATGTGGCGATTTGGACTTTCATTAAACCAGAGAATTCCCTTAGCCCGGAAAATATTCGTTGTCAGTTGATTGTCCAGGAAATATTGAAACTTCCGAATATTGAAAGGTTTATCACTCTGGAAGGAAATCGAGGTAAACCCATCATTTTCTAAGTGATGGGAGTGATCATGATCGTGGTGATGCTCATGATCGTGATGCTCATGCTCACAATCATGGTCATGGTGATGCTCATGCTCGTGATGATCATGGTCATGCTCCGACGACTCATCAAAATACCGATCTGACTCAAACAACCCTACACTTAAAATCAGCGGTAATGGCACTTGGGATTGAGTGGTGCGAATAATCCTCGCCCCTTCTTTAATTTCGCGAATTCTTACCTCTAAGGCGTCTACATCACCTTCATCAACTAAGTCGATTTTATTGAGTAGAATGATATCGCCGTAAGCAATTTGGCTATATGCCGCTTCGCTATTGAATAGATCCAAACTAAAATTCTCACAGTCTACCGTTGTGACAATTGAATCTAGGCGAGTCATGTCTCGCAGTTCTGTTCCCAGAAACGTGAGGGCGACGGGTAGGGGATCTGCTAATCCTGTGGTTTCTACCACCAGATAATCCACCTTGTCTTCCCGTTCGAGCACCTTGTAAACGGCATTGACTAAATCTTCATTAATGGTGCAGCAAATACAACCATTACTCAGTTCCACCATGTCATCCCCGGTGGTAACAATGAGTTCATTATCAATGCCGATTTCCCCAAACTCATTGACTAAAACGGCAGTCTTGACACCTTCTTGGTTGCTCAAGATATGATTAAGCAGCGTAGTTTTGCCGCTACCGAGAAATCCTGTAATAATCGTCACAGGTAAGCCATGTTTCGGAGCGTCCAAGGTTGGGTCGGATGCAGACTGAGTTGTGATTGATTGCATAAGGCGCTATGTTGAACTGTCTTTAAACGTCAGAATTTGACATCCTCCCCACCCTCCTGAGCCTGCAAAGGATCTGCTGAGGGTAGGGATTCCCATCATTACTGATGGGGTTTCCTGGCTCGTCGAGCAACCTTACTCCTTTGGGTTTCCCCACAAGAGCAGGGGGTCATCTCATCCCCAGGCGTAACTTTCCGTCTGCCCGACGGTAGTTGTGCAAGACCTCGCAACGCTTTCATCAAAATATTGA